>CAIWXH010000545.1 GCA_903916565.1 uncultured Oscillochloris sp.
CCACGCGCTGACTGAGCCGGTGCAGGCCAACGCCCTGGTGATCGATCTGCTGCGTGACACCGACCAAGCGGCCTTGCGCGTCGCCCTGAGCGAAGAGCCATGCCACGTCTTGCACCTTGTCGTGGCCGACGCGACGGGCACAGGCCAGGCTGCTCACCTCTACCTTGGGCGCAGCCTCGACGCAGCGGGCCTAGTCGCGTTGCTCAAGGGCTACCCCGACCTGCGCCTCCTGACGCTTGCCGCCGACCCAGGGGCTGAGCCAGCGGCACTTGCCACGGTGGCGGTCGCCGTCAACGAGAGCTTGGGCCTCACGGTGATCGCGCTGGGCGAGTTGTCGCACGCCCAGGCGGGTGCGTTCTGCGGGGTCTGCTACGCCGCTATCGCGGCGGGCGCCCCGACCGATTTGGCGGTGACTGATGGGCGGGCCGCGCTTGAGGCGACGGGGGGGGCCTGGGGTGTCCCGCGCCTGTGGGTCGTGCCGGGCGGCGAACGCCTTTTTACGCAGGCCCCTGCGGCGGCGGCCCCTGCGGCGCCACAGGTGCGCGACCGCCGCCCCGGCGCCAAAGCCGCCGCTGCCCCCGAGCCAACTTCGGCGCCGGTGGGCACACCCCTGCGGGCGCGTCGCGCCGCCAGCGCCTTGGGTCACACGGCGACAAAGGCGTTGGCAACGGCCCGCGCCTTCGTGGTCGATGCGACCACCGTGGGCGAGCCGGCCCAGCGTGCGCGCCCCGCCGTGCAGGGGGCGGGCCTCCTTCAGCCAAAGCTCGTGATCCTGCTGGTGGCCTGCCTCATTCTGGCGCTGATCGTCAGCCAGGTGCTGCCCGGCCGCGCCGCCGACACCCCTGTGCGTCCTGGGCTTCCAACGCCCACCGTGACCCTCGTGCTGCTGCGGCCTACGATCCAGCCCCCCAGCCTACCGACGACGCCAGCGCAGCCGTAACCCAAGGTTTCAGGTGTCGGGTTTCAGGTTTCAGGCCACGCGCAGCGGGAAGCGCCGCACGTACATGCACTGCGGTGAAGCCCGCCCGGTCGTCCGCCCGGCGGGCTGATGCTTTTTGCCGAAATAAGCGGGTATAGCAGTCCTACCCAGGTTGTTGAATCCGGGGGACTAACGTGTCCCCGGCTCTTGTAGCTGCGAAGCCTGCCTTCGCAGGCTATCCAGGCCGCGCAGGCGGCCTTCGCAGCGCGTCGCCCGTGGCTTCAGCCACCGGGCGAGTGGGCACCTGACGACGTTGCAACCGCCATTCAACCGGCGGGCGACGCCACGGCACAAGCCGTGGCGCCAGTGGCACGCCAAAGGCGCCCCACGCGGGGCGCCTTTGCGTACAAGCTTCAGTCTGGTCAGTGGTCAGTGGTCAGTGGTCAGTGACGCGCCACTAATTGTTCGGGCGCTCGCCCAAGGTCACTTGGGCGTTCTGCTCTTTCCCATCGCGCAGCACGGTGACGGTGACGGTGTCGCCCGGTGCGTGGCGCAGCAGTAGTTGGCGCAGCGAGGTGTTGTAGTCGAGGCGCGCGTTGTCCACGGCGACGATGATGTCGCCCGCTCTGATGCCTGCCCGATCAGCGGCGCTGCCGGGCGTGACGGCGGGCACACCGTGGCGCGTTGACTGGATAAAGGCACCGTTTTGCACGGGCAGGTTGAATTGGGCGGCAAGATCGCCGTCAAGTGCCAGGTAGCTGACGCCAAGGTAGGGGTAGCTGACGGTGCCGTGGCTGATCAACTGGTCGGCGACATTGCGGAAGATGCTGCTCGGTACTGCGAAGCCCAGACCTTCGACCGGGGCGGCGCTGGTGCCGAAGCCACTGTTGTCGCCGCGCAGCACGAGCGTGTTGAGGCCCACCACTTCGCCGCGCAGGTTGATTAGGGGGCCGCCGCTGTTGCCGCTGTTGATCGCGGCGTCAGTCTGGATCAGGCCCTCCATCGAATCGACCGAGCGGTTGAGCGCGCTGACCACGCCCGAGGTGACGGTGTTGCGGAAGTTGCCCAGGGGGCTGCCAATGGCGAGAACCGTCTCGCCGGGCTGAAGGGTCGCGGCGTCGCCAATCGCGGCCACGGCGGGCAGCGTGCCCTCGACTTTGATCACGGCAACATCGTTCAGGGGGTCAGTGCCAACCAGCTTCGCAGCGCGGCGGCTGCTGTCGGCGAAGACGACCGCTAGGCTGGTTGCGCCATCAACCACATGGTTGTTGGTGATGATGTAGCCCTTGTCGCTGATGATCACCCCGCTGCCGCTGCCGCTGCCTTGGTCGCTGTGGTTCAGCACGGTCACGACGGCGGGGCCGACCTTCCGCACCGCCGCGACGGCATTGTCCGAGGCGGCGGCGGTTAGGTCGCTGCCTTGCGGCGCGGGTTGGGCCGGCAGTGTCACGGCCCCTGCGGAGGTTAGAATGGGCTGGATGGCGGTGCTAACGGCGGCATGACGCCCGGTGATATAGAGCGCTGCGGCCCCGCCCGAGACGGCTCCGCCAGCGACGCCGATAAAAATGCCGAGCAGCAGCACGGCGAGCAGTACCAGGGGGTTGATTTTCTTTGGCTGTTCCATCGCAGTCACCTTACGATTGATCGCAGGGGCCACGACGGCCCCTGCGTTCGTACCCTGATCACTATGCGACGGGTGCGTGAGCATAGATTTAAGCAGGCATAAGCGTGAGATGAGAGTACGCTACTTCAGCAGATCCTTCAGCGCTGGCTTCAGCGTCGGGTATTTGAAGCTGTAGCCTAGCTCTAGGGCGCGCTTTGGCAGTACGCGCTGGCCTCTGACGACCAGATCCGCCATCTCGCCGAGGGCGACGCGCACGCCGAACTCGGGCACGGGCAGCCACGCGGGCGAGCTAAGCACTTGGCCGAGGATCGAGCAGAAGTCGCGGTTGGTGTGCGGCGTGGGCGCGGTGGCGTTGAGTGCGCCGCTCACGCGCTCGTCCTCAAGCGCCAGGAGGATGAGGCCGACCTCGTCGGCGGGGTGAATCCACGAGTAGAACTGTGTCCCCGGCATAATCGGGCCGCCGGTTCCCATTTTGAACGGGCCTTTGAGTTGCGACAGGGCGCCGGAGTCAGGGTCGAGGACGATGCCGGTGCGGAGGCGCACCACGCGCACGCCCGACGCCTCGGCGCGGCTGGCTTCGCGTTCCCAGGCGACACAAATCTGGGCCACGAAATCTTCCCCCGACTGGGCCGTTTCGTCAAGCGGGGTGCTGTCGCTGTAGCCGTAGAAGCCGATGGCCGAGGCGTTAATCAGCACGCTGGGGCGGTTCGTGGCGGCGGCGATGGCGTTCACAATCCCACGGGTGCCCACCACGCGGCTGTTGAGAATTTCGGTCTTGTACGCGGGCGTCCAGCGCACGCCGATCAGCCCTTGGGTGATCGGGGCACCCGCCAGATGGATCACCGCGTGGGCACCGTCAACGGCCTTGACCCACGAGCCGCTCTCGCCGGGCCACCAGCGCACGTACGCGGCGGCGCCGGGGAGCTTCGCGCGGGCGCTGTCAGGGCTGCGTGAGAAGATGACGACCTGGTAGCCACGCTCGCACAGCGCGGGGAAGAGTCGTGCGCCGATCATGCCGGTCGCGCCGGTGAGAATAATTCGTTTGTCGTTGCTCATGCTCTTAGGGTACTGCTAGTAGCGCATGAGCGTCAAGGGCGACGGTGGCGCTGACCTCAGAGCAGCGTATGGATTGCCTCCTCCAGCACGGCCCAATTGCTTGGGGCAAGCTCCTTCAGCGAACTTGCCACGAATGCTTGGCGCGCCTGCTCAGACGCAACGCTTAGTTCAGGCGTTATGGGCGGTGCCAGCTTGCGCCGTACCAGATCCGCGTACAGCTTTTGCGTCACGGGCTTGTGTTCACGGCTGAACGGCTGATCAAGCAGATCGACGACCTGCTTGAAGCGCTGGAAATCGGCCTGCACTAGGGTCGCCTGCCAGCAGGCGGTGCAGTAGTGTTCGATGATCGTCTGGGCTGCCTGACGTTGGGCGTTGCCAACGAACCGCCGCGCGGTTAGCCAACTCAGCTCGAAGCCCATGCTGCGACAGAAGGTGTCCAGATGCTCGGTCAGGGCGCGTACCTGATCAATGGTGAGTCCACGCATCCAGGTACGCAGTTCAGCGTCCGACAGATCCGTGGTGGCCCAGGTCTGGAACTGCTGCACTAGCTCAGACTGGGTATTTGCGGCGAACCAGAGACGACGCTTTGCGGCTATTTGCGTGCCGAGCGACTTGGCTAGGGACGCCGCCGGGGTCGTCTCTGCCTCAACGTGCTTCTGGTGATCCATTAGATAGTTGCTTACAAGCACGCCTGCCACGATAGTCAGCAGCGCACCGATCACAAACACACCCATAAGCGACCTACCCTCCCCTAATCCGTCTGCGCCATCTGCGTTTCACCTTCCGCATTATCGCTGATCATGTCAGGTTTGCCGCGTGGATGACCAGGCTAGGATTGCTCTAGAGCAATTCTATACAGGTTGTTGCGCGCCCGCCCGGTGGCTGAAGCCACGGGCTATGGTGTGCGAAGGCCGCCTGCGCGGCCTGGATAGCCTGCGAAGGCAGGCTTCGCAGCTACAGAGCCGGGGACGTTAGTCCCCCGGTTGCACAACCCGGCTAGGATTGCGCTATCAACGCGATCTGCGACAAGCGCGTAGAGCGTTGATTTGCCCCGCCGCGACTTTTCAGGACGCGCGCACAGCACAACTCGGATGCAATGGCTATCGGTTAGAATAGAAACGCACCAGTTAGTCACGAAGCCGCGCCTCGTCCATTCTCACACAGCGTAAGATTCGCCCCACTGCGGCCAGATTCGAGCGGAACCTGTAGGTGCAAGACGGAATGCGTCCCCTGATTAGCGGAGGAGTACGCGGCCATGCGTTTGCGATCCATCACCATGCTCCTGATCGTCGTCACCCTCGTCTCGGCCTGTGGCAACACGGGTGCGACAAACCCTGCCGGTGCCTCACCACTTGAGATTAGCCTCGTCTACAGCAGCGAGAAGCAGACCTGGATCGAGCCGATGGTTCAGGCGTTCAACGCTCAGCAAGTGAAGAGTACCACCGGCAAGCCTATTCAGGTGACGGCTACGCCGATGGGCTCAACGGACGCAATGACCCAAATCCTTAGCGGGACGCTCACGCCGACCGTCTGGAGTCCCGCCAGCGCGCTGGTGATCCCCGTAGCCAACGACCGCTGGGCACCGCAGCACGCTGCCGCGCCGCTGATCAGCGACGCGCCATCCCTCGTGCGTAGCCCCATGGTGATCGCTATGTGGGAGCCGATGGCGCGGGCCTTGGGCTGGCCCACAAAGGCGCTCGGCTGGTCTGACCTTGCCGCGCTCGCCAGCAGCGGGAAGACCTGGGCCGACTATGGCTTCGCTCCATGGGGGCCATTCCAGTTCGGCCACACCCACCCTGAGTACTCGACCAGCGGGCTTGGCAGCATCCTGGCGATGGCCTATGTCGCGACGGGCAAGACCCGCGATCTGACGCTTGCCGATGTGCAGAAGCCTGAGCTGGCGAGTATGCTCAGCACGCTCGAGGGCCGGGTGATCCACTATGGCGAAAGCACGGACTTTCTCGCCGACCAGATGTTCACCCGTGGCCCCGCCTATCTCTCGGCGGCGGTACTCTACGAGAACATGGTGGTGCAATCGTACGACCGCCAACGTTATCCGACGACGAACCCACCGGTGGTGGCGATCTACCCCCGCGAGGGCACCTTCTGGAGTGACCACCCCTACGCGATTCTCAATGCGCCGTGGGTGACGCCCGAGCAGAAGGCGGCGGCTGAGACGTTCCGCACCTTCCTGCTGGACAAGCCACAGCAGGCCCAGGCATTGCAACTCGGCTTCCGCCCTGCCGACCCGAGCGCGCCCCTCGGTGCGCCAATCGTGGCCGCAAACGGCGTCGACTCGACCCAGCCGCAGACGCAGTTTGATCTGCCAAGCGTCGCCGTGAGCGCGGCGGTTCAGGCGCTTTGGGGGCAAAACAAGAAGCGTGCGGAGGTGCTGGTCGTCCTCGATGTCTCTGGCAGTATGCAGAGCGGGGGTCGGCTGGAGCCGGCCAAGGCGGCCCTGCGTGACTTCATCAGCCAACTGAATGACAATGATAGCTTTGGGCTAACCACCTTCGGCACCACCGCGACCGTGCGCTCGGCGCTCGGCCCACTGGGGCCGAAGCGCTCGGCGCTCCTCGACCAGATCAACGGCCTCGTCCCAGAGGGCGACACGCGCCTGATCGAGACCATGCGTGAGGCATACACGACGCTGAGCAAAGAGCCAGCGGGCGAGCGCATCCGTGCGCTGGTGGTGCTAAGCGATGGCCCCGACAGCAGCCGCACGACAGGCTCGGCCCAGACGCTGCTCAAGACGATGAAGAGCGATGTGCAGGGCACGGGCATCAAGGTCTTTACCGTCATCTACAGCAGCGGCGGCATCCACAATGCCGACCTGTTCAAGCAGATCGCAACGGCCACAGGTGCGAAGACCTACCAGGCACCTGTGGATACGATCCAGCAGGTGTATCGCGACATCGCAACGTTCTTGTAGCGACGGCCCCAACCGCCTCACGGTGACCGACAAACTCACGGATCGTAGGGGTGCCGCAGGGGCGGCGGATCGTAGCGCAGCAGGGGTGCTGCGCTACGATCATACGTTTGGGGCACGGGCGGCATGGGGCGGTTGCGGGGCAACAGGCCACCCCGCGTGCGCCAAGGGTACAATCCAAGCTGGCCCCGTAGAGACGCCCCAGCCCGCCCCGTAGAGACGCCCCGGCGGGGCGTCTCTACCGCCCTACCGCCCCACCATCGGCAGATACGTCCGCTCCGGCACGATCACATCCAGCGTCAGCGTGTCGCTGGCCGGGTCGGCGTTCGCCGCCGTGAGCTGCGCTGTGCTGGCGAGCAGCGTCCCCTCCGCCGCCCGGTTCACCACCACCGTGAAGCTGATCGTCTTACTCGTGTTCAGCCCCAGGTCGTTTGGCCCCCAGGTGATCGTGCGGCCCGTGATGGTCGCGGTGTCTTGCGTCAGCCACGTCCCGAAGGTCAGGCTAATCGGCAGCGTCACCGTGATGGTGCCCTGCTTCAGCGCCAGCTCTGCGCCGTTGCCCAGCGTCAGTTGGTAGGTGAGCGTCTGGCCGGGCAGGACTGCGGTGCGGTTGTTATCTACCTGCTGCATCAGGAACGGGAAGGCCAAGTTCGCCACGCGCACCTGCACCGCTGCGCTCACCTGGAAGCTGGCGTCTTGCACCGTGTAGCTGAAGCTGTCGTTGCCCAGGAAATCGGTCGTCGGCGTGTAGTAGATGGTGTCGCCCACCAGGGTGGCCGCCCCGTGCTGCGGCGTGCCGATGCTCATGGTGATGGGGCTGCCGTCGGGGTTGCTGACCCCCAGCAGCAGCGGGTTGATCGTCAGCGCCGTATTGAACAGCGTGGTCATGCTGATGTCGCTGACGCTGGG
>CAIWXH010000546.1 GCA_903916565.1 uncultured Oscillochloris sp.
GCCAGCCGGTGAAAAAACCCTCGCTGGCAGCCACAAGCGTTGCCACCACCAGTAATCCCGCCGCCGGGTAGCCAAGCTCGCCGCGCCGCCAGAGCGCCGTGTGCGCGCCAAGCAGCAGCGCCAGCGCGAGCAACACCCCGGTGAAGAGGCCGGGCGACACGCTCACCTGAACAAGCGCGTTGGCGGCGGCGAACAACCCATTGAGGAGCGCAAGCACGACCGCCGGGCGCGTCCAGTAGCTCAGGGCGGTGTGGCGCAGGCGCTCGCCGCCGAGGCTGTAGCCAATAGTCAGCCCAAGCGTCACGAGAATCGAGGCGCGCAGTTGCTCATCAAATGGGACGAAGCGCTGCACGGCGAAGCTCGCCACCAGCGCCCCGAAGGTCAGGCTGACCGCCGCCCAGGGCCAGAGGCGGCGCACCAGCGCCTGCCCGCCAAAAATGACGGCGATGAGCAGCGTGCCGAGCAGACGTGTCTCGCTATCAGCGAGCATGAGGGGGCCAGCGATGCAGGCCACCACGACGCCAGCCGTCTGAAGCACCTGGTCATACCTTACCCGCTCTCGTCCCTGCCACCAGCGGGCACCCGCGAAATAGACGGCGACCAGCGGCAGCAGCCACAGGGCGCTCACCGACAGGCTGTCAGTCCACCCAAACAGCAGCGCACCGAGCCAGCCGAAGAGCAGCGCTGTGCCGGTCGCCAGACTCCCCGTGGCGATAGTGGGACGCCGCGCACCGAGCCAAGCCAGGCGTTCGCGCTCGATCAGCGCCACCGTCGCCACGCTCATCAGGATCAGCGGCGGCAGCGCCAGCCGTGCGGCGGGAAGATCCACACACACCAGGGGCAGCGCGAGCAACCCAAGGCCAAGTGCGCCCGTGAAGAGCGGTGCCAACACAGGCTGCTGGCGTCGCTCCAGGGCCGCGCATAGGCCAAAATAGATGAGGCCGCAGCCCGCAAGGGCAAGCGTATGCAGGGCGAGCGAGCTATCGGCGGCGCGCAGGGCCACCTGAACGGCGGCAGGCGCGAGGGCGACCGCGACCCACAGCCAGACAACCCGCTTCTCTAGCCGATACGCGAGCCAGCAGAAAAGTGTCCCGGCGGCGAGCGAGGTCGCGAACGCATAGCCATCCACCGGGTCTGATAGGTAGAACAGTGCTGCACCAAACAGCGTCACCGGCCCGCCAATCAGCGCGACCCAGCGCGGCCCCTCGGCGACCTGTGGGTCTTTGCCGACGCGCAGGTACTCGACCACGGGCAGCATGGCGATGAGCAGGATATTCACCAGCACAAACTGCCACGCGGTAGCGACAGCACCGAGCGCGGCGACGAGTAAGCTGACGGTGGCTAACGCCGCCGCGCCGCTGTAGAATGACTGCCGCGTTCGCCACGAAGCTAGAAGGTAGGCACCCAGACTCAGCGCCGAGGCGAGTAGCCACGCCGGACGCGCCTCAAGGTCGAGCAGCCCAGGGCGGCCAAGGGCGAAGCCCACCACGGGCATCAGCAGGGCGGCGACCGCCTGAAGATTGCGCCCAGCCGTCGCCAAATCGCGCTGGCGCAGCATCCAGGCTCCACCGGCCCAGATGGCACCCGTGGTGCCCGCAAGAATGGCGAACTGCACAATGGGCGCTAGGCTCGCCCAATTGAAGACCACCAGCGTCAGGCTCGACATCAGCAGCAGAAAGGTGCCGAGGAAGAGGAGCGTGCGGCGCGTGCCCAGGGCCAGCAGCGCGGCACCCAGCGCAGGTCGGGCCACCCGTGGCGTAATCGGGGGTGGCGCCACAGGCGTCACCGATGCCACGGGCGGCGTGCTTGCCGCCGGTGCCACCGACGCCGCCGGTGCCATGGGCAGCGTCACAGGTGCCGCAAGGGTAGAGACGCCCCGCTGGGGCGTCTGGACGGGTTGGACGGCCACGGACGCCTCACGGGCGATCAACGCACGCACCTGGGCCACCACCTCGGGCGCGAGTTCGCCATTGCGGCCCCAGCGGGCCACGAGCTGATCCAGGGCGCTGAAGTCACGCAGCGCGGGCGCTGGCGCAACTGGTGTGGCGCTGGATGCGGGTGGCGCTGGTGCTGGCAGCGTGGCGCTGGATGCGGGTGGCGGCGGTGCTGGCAGCGTGGCGGTGTTCGGTTTCGCCTCCCGGCTAATCAGCCAGACGAAGCCCACCACAAAGAGGACAAATAGGCAGAGAAAGACCAGGATGAGGTCGCCCATACTAACCTCCGGCACAATTAAGTTACGCGATAGTTGCTCACCCTGACTCTAGCGCACGGAAGGTTGCAGTAGGGTAACTGTTCGGTGAAACTGATGTCACCCTGAACAGCCCCTGATACGGGGCGGCGCCATGCCCTGCGCTGCATGGCGATTGCAAAGTCGCCTGCCAGCCCCTGCCCGGTGGCTGAAGCCACGGGCTAGTACCTGCAAAGCCCGCTGAAGCGGGCTACCGAGCCTGCTTCAGCAGGCTTCGCAACCAAGAGCCGGGGGCTTCAGCCCCCCGGCGGGCGACTTTGCAACCGCCATGCCTGCGCTTGTCCCCCTTTTGACGCCCGCCCCGCCCTGATGCTACAATGCGCCTATATGACGCACGAGACTATTTGATGGATATCCTGAGCGGGAAGCGGATCGTCCTGGGCGTCTGCGGGAGCATCGCCGCCTACAAGGTCGCACAGTTCGCCCGCGACTTGGCGCTGGCTGGCGTACAGGTGGACGTGATCCTCACCGAGGCGGCTGAGCGTTTTGTCGGCGCGGCGACCTTCCAGGCACTTACGGGACGCCCGGTGCTGACAAGCATGTGGGCGCTCCCCGAGGATGGCGTGGTCGGCCACGTCGCCCTTGGCACCAGCGCCGATGCGGTGGTCGTCGCCCCGGCTACGGCCAATACCATCGCCCGCATCGCCGCCGGCCTTAGCGACGACCTGCTGACCACCACGCTGCTCGCCACCCGCGCCCCCGTGCTGCTCGCCCCGGCGATGAACCCCCAGATGTACGCGCACCCAGCCACCCAGACCAACCTCGCCACCCTGCGCGCCCGTGGCTACACCATCGTGGAGCCTGGCGAGGGCCGGATGGCCGAGCATGTCAGTGGCAAGGGCCGCTTGCCCGAGCCGTTCACGCTTGCGGGTGAACTGCGGGCACTGCTTGGGCGCGTCCACGGCCCGCTGCGCGGTCGCCGCGTGGTCGTGTCGGCGGGCGGCACCCGCGAGCCGATTGACCCCGTGCGCTACGTGGGCAATCGGGCGTCTGGTCAGATGGGCTATGAACTGGCCGCGCAGGCCCGTGACCTTGGCGCTGCGGTGACGTTGGTCAGCGGGCCGACGGCCCTGGTTGCGCCTGCCGCCATCACGACGGTGCAGGTCGAAACCGCGCTTGAGATGCGCGAGGCGCTGCACGCCGCCGTCGCTGGTGCCGACATTCTGATTATGAATGCCGCCGTGGCCGACTTTCGGCCCGAGGCCGCGACTGAGCATAAGATCAAAAAACAGCCGGGGACCACTGGCATAACCTTGACGCTGGTCACCAACCCCGATATTATCGCGGGCTTCGCAGGGCACCACGATCTATTTAAGGTCGGCTTCGCCGCCGAGACCGATGATCTGCTGGCTAACGCGCAGGCTAAACTGGCCCGCAAGGGTCTTGACCTCATAGTTGCCAACGATGCGGTCGCCAGCATCGGCCAGCCCAGCATCGCCATGACCCTGATTGACCGCGACGGTATGACCAGTCTGGCACGCCAGCCGAAGGCCGCTGCCGCCGCTACGCTCTTGACGGAAATTGTCGCCCGCTACGTGCGCTGGAAGAGTCGCTAGGATACAGCGCAACCTCGGGGCAATCTCGCGCAAAGCCGCGCAGTCGCAATGCCGCAAAACAGCTCTGTGGCGGGATACGCCGAACGTTCAAGCTAGAATCGCCTGGTTCTGAACTACGCCTACGCCCATAGCTCACAAGGTAAGGATTCAATGCCCGTGTCACGGGCCAAACTGACCGCAGCACAGCCACCGGGGGGCTGAGGCCCCCGGCTCTTGGGTACGAAGGCCGCCTACGCGGCCTCGCGGAGCCTGCGAAGGCAGGCTTCGTCAACGCAGAGCCGGGGACTTCAGTCCCCCGGCGGGCGCAGGAACGCCGCTTGACCACCTTGTCGAAACCGTAACTTGTGAGCAATAGCCTACGCCAAGGTTTGCAGATACTTTACTCTTTTGGCATACGCAGGGCTTTCTGATGCGCTCAACCTGAAACCTGAAACCCAGCACCTGAAACCTTGAAGAGATAACGGATGTCCACGGAACGCCAGGAACCGATTGAGCAGGAGCGCGCACCGACCGGCGGACGCGGCACGACTCAGGTTGGCCCAGTGGCCGACGGCCTCGACCCCATGACCCGGCGGCTGCCTGGGGTCGCGGTTCGTCGTGCGCGCCCCGCCCGCCCCGCACGCGGCGGCCCGCCCCGCGAGCAAATCGCCGCCCTGATTGATGCGCTTGGCGACACGGCCCACCCGCTCCACGCCAGCGCCATTGATGAACTGGTCGCTATCGGTGGCCCCGCCGTGCCCGCACTCTGCGAGGCGCTGAACCCCAGTCGTGCTTGGCTCACCGTCTATCGCGCCGCCGAGGCTGCCGGGCGCATTGGCGATGGGCGTGCCACTAGCCCGCTTATTCACGCCTTGGGCCACGCGAATGGCAATGTGCGCTGGAGCGCGATCCGGGCGCTGACCGAAGTTGGTGATATGCGGGCCGTGTTTGCCTTGCGCCGGGTTGCCCGTGGCGACCAGGGCCGCACGAGTTGGGGCGAGCCGGTGGCTGGTGCGGCTCAGAGCGCCCTCGCCGAGATTGGGCGGCGGAGCGTTTGGGGCCAAGGCTTCGAGCTGATCAAGACCGCTGTGGTCGCCGTGCTGATGATCCTTGCGCTCATCCTGGCCTTCAGCGTCGCCAGTACCTTGCGCGGCGAACTCGACCGCTTTGGGCGGCTTATCCCTGGGCAGACCGAACTGCCCCAGTTCAAACTGCCCACCGTGACCCCTGTCCCGACGGCTGAACCTGTTGCCGCGACCGCTGACGCGCTTGTCCTAGCACCCACGACCGGGTTGCCCACGGTTGAGCCGATCCTCGCGCCGACCTCGGGCCTTGCTGACACAGGGCTGCTTACCGGGACGGTGCGCCTGGGCGGGAACGTTCGCCCCTTCCCTGATACGAACAATCAGCGCATTGGCAGTGTTTCCAGCGGCGACGAGCTTATTTTCGTGGCTCGCACATCCGGCGGGCAGTGGTTCCTGGTCAGTCTTGGCACGCAGCACGCCGCCGAGTCGGCGATCACCAGCCCCGATGGCACCGGCTGGATTAACCAAGCGCTGGTTACGCCCCCCACTGGCGTGCTGCCGGTGCAGAACCCCGTCATTCCCCCCACGACCCTAATCCCCACCGCGACTGTCAGCCCGTGATCCGTGACCGCCTCGCGCTGATGCGGGCTGCGCTGGGCGCACTGATCTGGGCGCTCCTCGGTGCGCTGCTGATCACGCTCCTCTGTCAGATTCCCGCTCGGCACACGGTTGATGTTGGCAGCTATGACGCCGCCTACACGCAGGGCTTCTACGAGCCTGAGCCGGTCGGCACGCCTGTGCTGGCGGGCAGCGACGGCAGTGCTCGTTGGACGAACGCCGCTTCGGCGCTGCTCTTTCCACAGGCAGGGCTACCTGGCACGGTGACGATTCGGCTCCGGGGGCCGGATGGGCCAGCGCCGGTCGAAGTTGCCATCCTGCTGAATGGGGCCACCGAGCTGGCGCGTGTGCGCGCCACCAGCGCCTGGGCCTCGGTGACGGTGCCTGTAGACGCCGGGCTGCTGAAGACAACGGATTTTTTTATTGAGCTGCGGGCTGAGCTGTCGGCACTGCCGGATGGGCGCACGGTGGGCGTGCTGGTCGATCAGGTGGCCTATGCGGTTGGGCCGGGGCTGGTGACGCCCTATCCGGCGCAGTTGCTCTATGGGGCTGTCGCAGGCGTGCTGATGTGGCTGCTGGCCCACCGAGGGACAGGGGACAGGGGACAAGGGGACAAGGGGACAAAGGAACAGGGAGACAAGGGGACAGGGGGCGATTGGCGCTTAGTCGGCACCGGCATGCTCGCCTACGGGCTAATCTGGCTGCTGCTCTACCGGCTTCAGCCGCCGCTCTACCCGTACCCGCTGCGGGCGCTGCCGCTGTGGGTGCTAGGCATCCTCGGCGCGCTGCTGGCGCTACGAGATGGCCCGGCGCTCGTCGCACGCTGGCCGTGGCTTGTGACGACCGTTGCGCCCGTGACGGTGGTCGGCGGGTGGACGATGCAGACGCTGCTGCTGGCGCAGGCGCACGTGACCTTGTCGCGCCCTGGGGTTGAGAATGACTTTCGGGTCTTTGCGACGCGCACAACGCTGGCTCAGGTCTTCAGCGCCGACGGCTTTTACAATCTGGGGTACCCGCTGCTGCTCTGGCTGGCGCGGCCTCTGTACGCTGGGAACGCCTTTTTGGCGGGGCGGCTCGTGGCGGCGCTGGCGGGCGCGGTGCTGCTGGTGGCCTGCTACTGGCTCGCCCGCAGCCTGCTGCCCGTCGGCGCAGCGCTGGTGGCGCTGGTCGTTCTCGCCCTGAGCGGGCTGGTGGCGCAGTACGGGCTGTACGTCGGCAGCGATATGCCCTTTGCGGCGTGCGTGGCCCTGTGTGTCGCGGCCCTCGTCGCGGGGACGAAGCCGACTGCGCTTCAATTGCTCAACGCAGAGCCGCAAAGCCGCGAAGCCGCAAAGCCGGAATTGAGCGCTCGTGTGTTCCTCCGCGTCCTTGCGGCTTTGCGTCACAGCAGCAGTCTCTGGCTCGTTGCGCTGGCAGGGGTTTTTGGCGGCCTAGCCTTTTTAATGCGCCATCTGGGGCTGGTGCTGCTGCCGTGGGGGCTGCTAGTGCTGCTGCTCGGGGGCCGGTGGCGTCTGGCGCTGGCCTTCGCCATAGGCTTTTTACTGACCATGGCGCCGCAGGTGGCGATCAATCTGGCCCAGGCGGGCCAGCCGCTCTACAATCAGCAGGCCAAAAATATCTGGCTGGCGGTCTACAGTGGCACCGACTGGGGGCGCTGGGATGAGGCGCCCAACAGTATCGGCTTGGCCGAGGTGCTGCTGCGCGACCCCGCGCGCGTGCTGGGCAACTGGTGGCGCAACGTGGTCGCCTACCTGGGCAGCGGCGCCGAGGATACCAGCGAGTTCGGGCGTGCGCTACAGCTTCGCCTGCTGGCCTTTCCGGCGAACTGGCTGGCCGTGGGCGGGCTGCTCGCGTGGCTCACCTGCTGCCTCAAGGGCCGCACCTATCTACCACGAAGCGCACGAAGTCCACGAAGATTCCGCATGTGGAAGCACGCCTCCGGCCTTCGTGCGCTTCGGGGGCTGCGTGGTAAACAAGCGTTGCACCAGACTTGGTGGCTTCATCGCGTAGCAAGTCCAGCGGCGCTGCTCCTCCTGGTGGCGATCTACGTCGCAGCGGTCAGTACGGCCTTTACGCTGGAGCGCTTCTTTCTGCCGCTGGCACCGATCTACGCGGTGGCGGCGGGGTGGGCGCTGTGGCGGATGATGTCCTGCTGTACTCCCCCCTCTCCCGTTCAGGGAGAGGGGGGCAGGGGGGGTGAGGGTCTGGCATCACGCCGCACGCTGCTCGGCCTAGCCCTGGCGCTGGTTGTGGTACTATGGGGCGCGCCTGCCGCCGGGACACGCTATGTGCTGGACAATCAGCCCGCCGACGAGGTGGCGCTGGTGCGAATGGTCGAGACTGCGCTGCCGCCCGAAGCTCGGATCGCGGCACGGGTAGCCGCCAGGCTGCCGGTGGCAAAATACTCAGCCATCGCCCACCGGGTCGTCGCGTGGCCTGCGGGCGCCGATATGCAGCACGCGATCAGCCCAGACGATCTGGCCGAGGCGCACGCCGCCGAGGCGCGCTATCTGCTCTGGGATGAGGCCGCTGGCCCGCCGCCGCTGACCAACGCGGCTGCGGCGCGGGTGGCGAGTACGGGCCGCTACGCGCTCTACAGGATGACTCCATGATCTCCACCCCCGCACGCTGGGGTGCCCGAACCCCTGCGCGTGCCAGGGCGCACACCGCGACACCCCTGCTGCGCTATTATCTGCTTGCGCTGGTCGTGCTTGGGCTGGCCTTGCGGCTCTGGTTTCTCTCCGTCAACACCATTGACCCGCGCTTCTCGGCGGCGGACGACGGCGACTATTACCAGCGCGCCCTGCGCCTCGCCGCCACCGGCGCGTACCTCGACAACTCGTGGCTGATTCGCCCGCCCGGTCACGTCCTGCTCTTCGCCGGCCTGCTCAAGCTGACCATGCTGCTTGGCACCCCGGCGCTCGGCGTCGGGCTAATTCGCGGCGTGCAGGTCGCCCTCTCGCTGCTGCTCATCCCGCTCGGCTACGATCTCGCCCGCCGACTCTTCAGCCACCCCGCCGGGCTGATCTTCGCCGCCCTGCTCGCGGTCTGGTTTCCCCTGGTCGAACTGCCCGCC
>CAIWXH010000547.1 GCA_903916565.1 uncultured Oscillochloris sp.
AAAATGGGGCGTGGCGAGAACCAAGTTCTCGCCACGCCCCTCTCCAACGGCCTGAAACCCGGCACCTGAACCCTTGGCTTACTCCGGCGAAGTCACCAACTCCGTTCCAGCGACCCAGCCCTCGCGCCCGTCGCTGGCCCGGATGCGCCACCAGGGGTAGCCATCCTGATGAATGGGGCCTTCGAGCAAGCTCACCTGCGTGCCGGGGGGCAGGCTGGCGAAGGCGTTGGACTGCAGGCCGGGCTGGTCATGCAGGCGCAGGTTCTTGCCGCCAGCCTGCTGCACCCAGGCGGTGCTGCCCACACCCAAGCCGCCCGCTGCGGTAGCCGCGCCGCCCAACGTCACGCCGGGTGACGGTGCCGTCTTGTCGGCGTTGACCGTCTCGGCCCCGGATTTACCGCTGCTTTTGCCGCCTAGCGCACCACTTATGCCAGAGGCCGTGCCGCCTTTGCCAGAGGCCGTGCCGCCTTTGCCGGAGGCAGCCGCCTCGGCATGCAGCTGCGCCAGCTCGGCCTGAAGCTGCTGGGCCTGCGCCTGCGCTGCCGCCAGCGCCTGCGCGGCGGCCGCGTCACCTTGGGCCGCGTCGCGCTGGGCGGCCTCAAGCTGCTGCTGGAGCGCGGCGATCTGCTCTTCTTTGGCCTTGGCCTCGGCTGCCTTCTGCTTGTCCTGACCGAATCCGAACATGGCGACTCTCCTTCTTAATTAAGCCAAGGTTTCAGGTATCGGGTTTCAGGTTTCAGATTTCAGGTTTCAGGCCAAGTGCATCAGAATGCGCTGGAAGTGCCAGAACGGTAAAGCTGCTGTACTCACCCTAACCCCTAACCCCTGACCTCTAACCCCTGACCCCTGATCCCTTGGCGAACGTCACTTCAGCGCGGGCCGTACCGGCCCGCTGCGAGACAGCGGTGATGTGCAGGGTGCCGCCGCCAGGGGCGCGCACCGTCCACTCAAGCTTGTGCAGGTTGTCGGATGGATAGTCGGCGCCCCAGAGCGCGCGCTTATTGGCGCGGCCCTCTAGCTGGCCGATGCTGTGGCGGCGCTCGCCGGTCACCAGCGTGGCGCCAGCGGGCAGCGCCAGCGTCACCTCGATGGGGCGAATCGCCCGCACTTCTTGGGCGCGCTTGCTGCCGTAGGTCGGCAGGTAGCCGCTGTTGACGGCGACCGCCTGCACGCGGTACAGCCCTTCGCCCAGCGGCTCGGCGACGACCTGGCGCAGCTCAAGGCGCGGGGTCATCAGCGCCTGCGCGATCACGAACTCGGTGGATGGCGCGATGGTACGCAGCAGCATGGCCTCGGGCGGGTTGCCGAAGGTGCGCCGCTCGATCCAGCCGCCCAGCTCGACCTTGCCGAACTGCGGGTGATCAAAGGGCCGCCAGGGAATGAAGCCCTTGCCGCCAAGCTGCTCGTCGTTCCACTTCAACAGCTTGAGGTCGTCCTCCTCGGGGTGATCGCGGAACCACTCGATAAAGTCGCGCTCTTTCATCCCGGCCTCGCCGACCATATCCCACAGCTCAACCGTAAAGGCGAAGATGCCGAGCTGGTCGTAGGCCCAATCGTCGAACGCCCCGTTCATCACCTCGCGGGGGTGGTAGCGAAAGCCGTGATAGACCGAGGCGTGCGGGTAGCCAGTCAACTCCTTGCCGCGCTGCCCGATCTCCTTGTACGTCCAGACATCCTCCTGCGCCATTTTGTCGTCGGGCTTGTCGGAGTACGGGCGCAGGATGACGCCCGAATAGGTGTGATAGGCAATCGCGCAGCTCACATTGAGGTGACTGCTCAGAAAGGCGACCGCCGCACGCACCTCCGGCTCCGAAGCGGGGAAGGGGCCAGCGCCCTGTTGCTCGCCCTCGGGTACCCAGATGTAGGGGTAATTGCGGTTGAAATCGAGGCCCTGCGCGGGCGGGGCCAGCTTCACCTGCACGCCGTCGTAGCCGCGCATGCTGCCCTCGGTGTAGACACGATAGTAGGTGCCGCCGTACTCGTCGGGGCCGCGCCGCCGCATCAGCCGGGGGTCGTTGGCGCTCACCTTCCAGCCGCCATCGGGGTCTTCGATCCGCATGTCAATGATCAGCCCGTCGCCGTCAAGATCCTCGGGGAAGAGGCCGTCGCGCTCGTCGGCGTAGGGATAGCGGCGCGTGCCCGAGCGCACATAGACCGGCGAAGTGAGCGCTTGCTCCAGCCCATCGGGGTTGAGACAGGGCACCACATAGATCGCCCGCTGGTCGAGCAGCGCGGTGATGCGCGGGTCGTTGCCGTAGCGCTCCAAGATGCTCTGAATGACGTGCAGCGCACCCATCGAACCGGCGACCTCAGTGGCGTGAATATTGGCGTCAAGCCAGAAGGCCGGCTTCTCGCTGTCGGGGCCAGTCGCCTGATTGGTCAGGGTCAGGCACCAGAGCGGGCGACCCTCGTGGCTGGTGCCGATGCTGGCGAGCGCGCAAATTTGCGGGTAGGTCTCGACAAAGCCCTTCAGCGCCGCCTCGATGGCGGCGGGGCGAAGGTAACTGGTGAAATCGATGCTGGACATTTAGCGGTTCCTTGACGCCAGAAAGTCGATCACATCAATCTTGGTCACGATCCCGATCACCTGGTCGCCATCAACCACCACGGCAGCGGCGCTGCGCCCAAAGACGCTGGTCAGATCCTCAACGGGCGTGTCGGGGCCGACGGTGGCGACCTCGTGGGCGTGCAGCCCATCAATGGTATGGCTCATCGCACCGCCGTTGAGCAGATAGTCGAGCAAGTCGCCCTCGCTGATGATGCCGTGCAGGCCACCGGCCCCATCAAGCACCGGCAACTGCGAGATGCTGTGGGTCTTCATCAGGCGAATGGCCGCCTCGACGCTAGAGTCCACAGCGGCGGCGATGACTTGGCGCGGGCGGTCGGCGACCAGATTCGCCACGGTGGCCGCCTCAAGAAAGTCATTCTCGCGCATCCAGTTATCGTCGAAAATCTTACTCAGATAGCGGCTGCCGCTGTCGGGCAGCAGCACCACCGCAATATCATCCTCGGTCAGATGCTCGGCGGCGGGCGAGCGCAGCCACTTGAGCGCACCAGCCACCGCCAGACCGCCCGAGCCACCGCAGAAGATGCCCTCCTCGCGCACGAGGCGTCGGGTCATCAGAAAGCTCTCGCGGTCGCTCACCTGCACCACATCGTCCACCACCTTGAAATCCATAGTCGTAGGCAAAAAATCTTCGCCGACACCTTCGACCTTGTAGCCGTGGGCGGTGCCCATGACGCCGGTGCGAAAATACTCGGTGTAGAGCGAGCCGACGGGGTCTATGCCGACGACCTTGACGGCGGGGTTGCGCTCCTTCAGATATTTGCCGGTCCCCGAAATGGTGCCGCCGGTGCCCATCCCGGCGAAAAAGACACTGATGCGGCCCGCCGTCTGCTGCCAAAGCTCCGGGCCAGTTGAGCGGTAATGGGCCTCGGGGTTGGCTGGATTCCAGTACTGGCCCGCCAACAGCGCGTTGGGCGTCTCTTCGGCCAGGCGCTTCGAGACGGAATAGTACGAGCGGGGGTCATCAGGCTCGACGGCGGTGGGGGTGATCACGACGCGGGCACCGAAGGCGCGCAGCGAGCGAATCTTCTCCTCGCTCATCTTGTCAGGCATCACGAAGATGCACTTATAGCCTTTGATCGCGGCGGCGATAGCCAGACCCATGCCGGTATTGCCGCTGGTCGGCTCGACAATCGTGCCGCCCGGTTTAAGCAGCCCACGGCGCTCGGCATCCTCGATCATCGCGATGCCGATGCGATCCTTGACGCTGCCGCCAGGGTTCATAAACTCAACCTTGGCGGCGACCGTCGGCCTGATCCCACGGGCCAGCTTGCCGAGGCGCACCAAGGGCGTATTGCCGATCGTCTGCAAGATATGGTCGAAAATCTGAGGGGAGGTCGCAGTCGTATCGGGGGTTGCCGTCGCAGTCACAAGGAGCCTCCTATCCACGTCTTGCTGTTGCGCCCTGGCAAGGCCGAAGGTGGGTCGCATTGGGGGAATGGTAGCACAGCGCGTAACGAGGGGCAAACTGCATCTAGCAGGGGCCATGGCGGGTGCAACGTCGCCCGCCGGGGGACTGAAGGCCCCGGCTACGGGTGCGAAGGCCGCCTGCGCGGCCTGGATAGCCTGCGAAGGCAGGCTTCGCAGCTACAGAGCCGGGGACGTTAGTCCCCCGGTTGCACAACCCGGATGGGATTGCTCTAGCAGGGGCCATGGCGGGTGCGGTTGGCCCCGCCTATGGTACAATCGCTCCGCGCTAACGCACCGCCCTTCACCGCCATTTCCCCGCGTTGAGCCAAGGCAAGGCTCGCTTACCAGTCTCGGCACACCCAGCGCTTGCTG
>CAIWXH010000548.1 GCA_903916565.1 uncultured Oscillochloris sp.
GCCTCTTTCCTCACCTGCGTGCATGACGCCAGGTGGGGGGGTGGCCCCCGTTTCCTCAATCAAATGGCTCCCGTTTCCTCAATCATCCGATGTTGTGATCACGCCCAGATGGCTCCCTTTTGCTCAATCAAGTGGCCCCCGGGCTCTCCCGCACTTTCCGTGCAGGCAGAATGCCTCCGCATGCACTACCATGATGGACTGACCATGCTGCTACACGAGGGACGTAGGGAGCGTACGTAATGAAACTTGACCACCTGTTTATCCCAGTTGGGGCCGCACTCCCGATGACGGCAGCCGATTTCACTCCGGACGGGGTCGTGGTGGATCTCCAGAGTACGGCGATGATCGCCGATTGCCCCACCTGCCAGATGCCCACCCAGCGAATCCATAGCTCCTACCAACGCCGCGAGGCCGATCTCCTGCTTGCCCAGGTGCCGGTGCATCTGCACCTCCATGTCCGGCGCTTCCGCTGCGACACCCTTGGCGGTCGTCGCACCACCGTCAGTGAACCCGTGCCCGAACTGATCCGGCCCTACGCCCGCCGCACGACCCGGCTGTGGGCGGAGCAACGCCCGATCGACCGGGAGATCGGCGGCGAACCGGGCACCCGCCTCACCCACCGACACGGGATGGCGGTGCGCGCGGACACCCTGCTCCGTTTGGCGCGTCAGAATCATGCTGGCGGGAGTGCCACACCACGGTGCCTTGGCAGCAACGCCGTCGCGCTGTGCAACGGCCAGGTCTCTGGCACGATCGTTGAAGATCGGGAGGCGCACCAGCCCATCGACCTTGTGCCCGCACGATCCGCCGAGGTGATGGCGCCGTGGCTCGCGGCGCATCCGGGCGTTGCGGTGATCACCCGCGGCCGTTCCGGCGCCTATGCCGAGGGGGCCAGCCGGGGAGCCCCCGATGCGATCCAGGTTGCTGACCGATTTCACCTGCTCCAGAACGTACGTGAGATGCTCCAACGTCTGCTTGAACGGCAGCACGATGCGCTCCAAGCCGCCACGACAAAGCTACCCCCATCAACCGAGACTGCGGACGCGCCGCTGCCAGACACCGCGACGGATCCACCCCCATCAACCGAGACTGCGGACGCGCCGCTGCCAGACCCTGCACCGGTGATGAACCCACCCGCACCTGCGCCATGCTCGGCACCGGCGGAGGCTCCGCCGGTGCCTCCATCCGCAGCGAACGCGCACGTACCTCCATTGAGCAAGGTCGCGCAGGCCAGCCAAAACCGGCGGGCGCAGCGGCAGGCGCGCTACACGGCGGTGCAGGAGTTGCGGGCGCAAGGGATGCCCATGCGGGCGATTGCCAAACAGCTCCACCTCAGCCGCAAAACCGTGCGCCAGTTTGCGGTGGCGGAGCAGTTCCCCGAGCGGGGCACCCGCCGCCGTGTACGCAGCACGCTTGACCCGTTCATTGCCTCCTTGGAACAACAGTTGGCCGCAGGGCAGGACAATGCGCTGCAGCGTTGGCGTGCGTTGCAGGCAGACCAAGGCTATACCGGCTCGCGGGCCTTGGTCTCGCGCTGGGTCGCCCAGCACCGACATCTGGTTCCTGCCCCAGATCCGGCCACCCCGCGTACGCGGCGTCGTGGTCGCCCCCTGGTGCCCGCGCCGACCCCATCGTCGGCTCCTCACCGCCGTCTGTCGGCACGCCAGGCGGCATGGCTCCTGGTACGCCGCCCCAAGGAGTTGGATGTGGATGATCAGCGCATCTTGGAACGACTGTGCCACGCGGCTCCCATGGTGGATACGGCCTATCATCTCGCACAGGAGTTCATCCAGATGGTGCGCACACGTCAGGCGACCGCATTCGATGCTTGGCTCACTCGTGCGACGGCCAGTGACATTCCCGAGATCCAGGGCTTTGTCACCGGGTTGGAACGCGACAAGGCGGCGGTGGTGGCCGCCCTTTCCTCATCCTATAGCAATGGACAGGTCGAGGGGCAGGTGAATCGGCTCAAGCTGATCAAGCGCAGCATGTATGGCCGCGCCAAGTTTGATCTGCTCCGCCAACGTGTGTTAGCCCGTACATCCTGATCGGCACTATCTGCACGGAAAGTGTGGAGCAGATGTACACCGCTGCTCGCAAAGAAGCGTTGTGGCTCGTTCGCAAAAGCTAAGATACCGGCTGGTGTGACGAGGCGTTCGTCGCCGGCATGAACAAGGCAGCGCCGCTCAATGAGATAGGTGAGGGGGTCGGGGTCGCCCTTGTAGCGGCGTCGCTTCAGCGCACCCTCAAGGTGGCTCCGTACCTGCTCCATATTGAAGAGATCTGGGCTGGTGCCACTGATGGGCACGCTGTCAATGGTCTGGAGACTTTGGAGGTCAATCCGATTCTCACCCATCGGGGTGGGCTCCTTGCGGGGTGTAGGTCTCGCCAAGTAGGATTTTAGCTCAAGGTGTTTGATACGCTTAGGACTTACGCAGTTGCCCGCTTGTGCGCCATTCCAGCTTGCGGGAAGCCAGCCAAGACCGCGCTGGGGTCGGTCAGAAACTGTTGTATGGCAGGACGGATGATATCCATCTTGGTGGTGAAGCGCGATGCACCGGTTTTGAGTTCGTGCCAAATCAGGCGCACGTAGCAGCGCAGAGCCCAGCCAATATGATTGCGTTGTGCCCGTTCGCCGCGCACCATACCGCGCTCAACCCCACAAAACTGCTTGATATCGCGGTGATAGATCTCAATCGCCCAGGCTTCACGGGCAGTCGTCGCCCGCAGATTCATCGACATCAGCAGATCGCTCGTCGCCCAGTATTCCGTACCACCGTTTGGGGTATCAATCCGGAACACCAGGATACAGCCATAGCCCTTCACATGCACGCGGCTCCCCGCATTGCGGATGTCGCAATCCGCCAGTTGCCGATGACCGGTGCCGTCCGGATTCACCAGACGGTTCGCCTTCAACTGGGTCTGCCAGTGCCATCCGAGGTTTCGCACGTATGTGAGGTTGGCCAGTCCACGGTACCAGCTATCAAAACAGACGAAACGCGGCGTACATCCGCGTTCCATGGCGGTTTGGAGCATCGCACGGAAATGGTCATTCTTGGTCCGCCCGTCATTGGGCGCATCAAACAGGCGATAATCGCATGGGACGCCGTGTGTGTCGTCACTCCAGACGCGGGTTGCCAGATTGATGCCGGACACGACGCGGCGGTGTTTGCCCGACCAGTGGCGATGCACGCGGGCGATCGTGTGTGCATAGGGCTTGTCCAAGGTGGTATCGTCGATGATTAGCAGCCCATGCGTGCGATCCACGAGCGTTTCGGCTTCCAACCACAGCGGTCGCGTGTCCGGTTCGAGCCGATAGCGCAGCCGATTGAGGGCATCGTGGGCGGCCCGTCCAGGCTCGTCCGGTTGAACCCGCGCCCCCTCCGTACACGAGACCACGCCGTGGGCAGCCATCAGAAAGGTGATGTAGTCGAGATCGGTCACCTTGGGTTCATTCATCGCCTCATCCTACCGCAGGTGGGGCCAACTGCGTAAGTCCTAACGCTGTCTATTCAGTACAGCGTCCAAACAACCATAGGCAGAAGCTTCGCCGACGCGGCCCGTTGCACGGTCTCGGATTTCAGCAGGCTGCCGTGACAGTATAGCAATCCTACGCAGGTTATTGAATCCGGGGGACTGAAGTCCCCGGCGCTTGATCGGCGAAGCCTGCCTTCGCAGGCTCGTCCAGGCCGCGCAGGCGGCCTTCGCACCGCATATAGCAATCCTACGCAGGTTATTGAATCCGGGGGGCTGAAGTCCCCGGCGCTTGATCGGCGAAGCCTGCCTTCGCAGGCTCGTCCAGGCCGCGCAGGCGGCCTTCGCACCGCATAGCCCATGGCTTCAGCCACCGGGGCGGGGGCTGGCAAGCGACGTTGCATCAGCCCTCGTTGTTTGCCGTGGCCCTAACCAGCCATGCTATACTGGCGCGGTGTCGCCGGACGTTTCGCCCGACCGCTGGAGCTGCCACCCGTGCTGAGTCCGCTCTTTGCCGATTTGCCCCGCTACGCCGCCTACGCCCTGACGCTTGCTGGCCCGCGTAAGCGTATGCTCAAGCTGCCCCTCGCGCTGCTCGACCGGGTGCTGCCGCTGGGCCTCGCGACAAGGGCGATGGAGCTGTGGGGCTGGGCCTTGCGCGCCA
>CAIWXH010000549.1 GCA_903916565.1 uncultured Oscillochloris sp.
CCCATCTCCCCATCTCCCCATCTCCCCATCTCCCCATCTCCCCTCACGCCTGCTCAAGCACGCACACCGCCCGCCGATAATCGAGCGTCACGCGGGCGAAGCGGTCGAGGATCGCATTGCCAAGGTTGGCCCGCCCGAGACGGCCCAGATCGCCACCGGGGTGTTCGGGGGTATCAAGCTCGATGCTCGGCAGCGTAAAGGGGCCAAGGCGCAGCCCCGCCGCCGCCGCGCGCAGCACCGGCACCCCCTCGACAAAACCCCGCCCCTCATCGCCCGCCAGCGGCCCCGCGCCACGGCGCACCCCCGCCTGAAACGCCAGGTCAGGGCTGAGGGTCAGGGCACCATTCGAGCCAGTGTCGATGGTGACCAACGGCAACTGAAGCGCCTCACGGAGGCCCGGTTCGGCGCAGCGCTCGTCGGCGCACAGCAGGGCCGCGCCCTCCAGGGCGGGAAAATGCTCGAAGAAGCGCATGGTCAAGGCGGCACCGCCGTGCCCCGGCGCTGGCGGCGTCAGGTCGGGGTGGCCCAGCCGCAACAGCCCCGCCGCATAATCAATCGTCAAGGTCAGACTGCTGAGTACATTGTAGCCCAGGACAAGATCGACCTTAAACGGTGCCCGGCTCAGGTCAACGGCCAGCACATAGAGGTCGCGCAAGGTCAGATCGCCGAGGCGCAGCCACGGCAGCACGCTCTCGGTGAAGCGCACATGGTCGCTGGCGGCGTCAGAGCCGAGGCCGAAATCGCCGAGGCGCAGATCGAGCCGACGGGCCAGCCCCAGGTCAATCGCCGACGGGTCGGTGCCGGTGTCGATCAGCACCGTGAGCGGGTGTCCGCCCGGCCCTGCCGCGACGCAGCGCAGCACGCGTGGTACGAAGATCAGCGGGAGCTCTACGGTACCACTCGCCGGAAAGAGCAGCCTCGTACGATCATTAAGCATAGGCAAATCATACCACGACGGCGGCGACGCAGAATTTGGGGGCTGAAGCCCCATGGCGGTTGCAAAGTCCGGTTGCCGCGCCTGCCCTCTCCCCCCTGCCCCCTCTCCCTTTATGGGAGAGGGGGAGCCGAACGCATCCTGCTGCGGAATCTCCCCGCTCCCCTTGTGGGAGAGGGGCCGGGGGTGAGGGGTTTAGCGTGACTTTGCAACCGCCATGGCTGAAGCCCTACGACTCGTTGCCGTTCCCACGGGCGCGTGCTACGATACGTGCGACAGAGAGCGGGATCTATGCAGATAGCAAAGGAGCAACGCATGAGCATCGTCGAGGGCGAGATCGAACGAGTTGGCACGCCGCTCAAAGCTGGCCACCCGCGTGATGGGAAGTCCGTTCAGATGATCATTGTGGTGGACGACGCCCGCACGGCTGATGCGGCCATTGATGCCTTTACGAGCAACCATGCGCTCGTGGCACCCAACTACTACATTGACCAGAGCGGGGCGATCCGTCAGTTCGTCGCCGATGCCCGCGCAGGCAATAGCCTTGCGCTGGCTATTTATCAGGAACATCGCCGCAACGTTGACCGCATCAGCCTGAGCATCCGCCTTGAGCGACCCGCCACTACCGAGTACAGCACGGCGCAGATCGACGCCCTGCATCGCCTGTTAGCCTTCCTGAGCGAGCGGCACCAGCTTGATGCGCGTCGTCTGGCGACCATTCTCCCCAGCGGCGACGGGCGGTTGCGGGTCTGCAATTATGTGCCCCCGGCCACCTCAGTCGAGACCGGCGATCTGCTGGGTGCGGGCTTCGACCCGGCGGTGGAGCTGTTCATTAGCCTGTATGGCGAGAGCTTCAAGCCCTTCGGCGGCGCGCTGAAGTTTGACCGGGCCTTTCCCATTCACGCGGCGAAGTTTAACCTGGGTGCGCCGGTTAGTCGCGACGAGCCGCCCCCGGTGACGATTGGCGGGCGCCTCTTCAACCTCCAGGCATTTGCCCGCGATACGATCTTCAACGAGGGCACCAACTACGCGGCGGTTCAGCAGCTTCGTGCGCTCACTGCCCCCAACGGCGACGAGATCCCCATCGCGGGCTTGAGCCGTGCGCTCCTTGACGCTTCGTACGCGGCCTCGATCAAAGCGGCGAAGGCCGCTGGCGTGCCGATTAAGGGCCGCGAGACCCTTGAGCCGGGCTGGCGGTTTCATCAGGTCGCGCATAACGCCAGTTATGGGCCACCGCTCAGCGGCAACTATATCAGTGACGATGGCAAGTACGCTGTCCAGGTCTTCCCTGGCGAAACCCTGTACACCCCGCTGACCGATCAGGCTGGCTGCACCTATCTCAGCAGCACCGACCCCGCTGACCCGGCCTATGCCGTCATTTGGCGGGAGACGTACAAGGTTGCGCGGGCACCCTACGACCCTAATGCAAATTTACATAAGAAGGCCGTCGAGCTGAAGCTCGGTGCGCCCCTCACTGGTGCGTACAGCGCTAATCTGGGCGGCACCGTCTACACGGTGCAGGTCTGGGCTATTGATACGCTCTATAAAGGCCCCGACGGCCAGATCAAGCGTATGAGCGACCTGCCCAAGCCGCCGAGTGTGCAGAATTGGCAGCCCGCACCCGTGCAGGTGCCAGCGCCCCCGACGCCGCCGAATCCACTGCCGCCGATTGTGCCGCCGAGCAAGGCCGGTGCCCCCCGCCCTGGCGATCCCAACTGGCCGCCGCGCCCTGACTTTTCTTTCCTCATTGACAAGGGCGGCGCCCGCGAGAAAGCCCTGGGCCACATCGCCTATGTGCGGGCCAGGGGCGACTTCATCACGATCACCAACGGCTGGGACAGTCAAAACATCATTGATGTGAAGATTCCCCAGTTGCTCAAGCTCCCCGGCGTCAGAACCGACACCATCAAGTTCCACCGCGTCGCCGCCGGTCAGCTCCAGCGCCTGTGGGCTGCCTGGGAGGCAGCGGGTCTGCTTGGGCTGATCAAGACCTTCGACGGCACCTTCGTGGCGCGCACCATCCGCCTGAATCCGTCCACGTTGAGTAACCACGCCTACGGCACGGCCTTCGACATTAATGCGGCGTCGAATGGCCTGATGAAGATTCCCGCCCTGGTCGGTCAGGCAGGCTCGGTGCGCGAGCTGGTGCCCCTGGCGAATACGCATGGCTTCTACTGGGGCGGCCACTGGAATTACGACGGCAAGGGTGCCGCCGATGGGATGCACTTCGAGTGGGCCAAGCCCGCGTAGGTGCCGCGTCGTGGACAAAGGGACAAGGGGACAAGGGGACAGACATTCCCCCCGTCCCCTTGTCTCCCCGTCCGTCGCGGCTATAATAGGCCCATGAAGCTGCTCCGAACCCGTATCGTGCGCCTCGTCTGGTGCCTGCTGGCCCTAAGCGCCTGTGCGGCGCCGCCAGCCACCCCCACCCCAACCGTCCAGGCGCTCCCTACCGCAACCGCCGCGCCCACGGCCTTGCCGTCGCCGCAGACGCCCACGCCTGCGCTGCCCGCGCTGACCCTCTGGGTTGCTGAAGAGGAGCCAGCGCTGGCGGTCGTGCGTGCGCTGGCCGCCGAGTTTGCGGCCACGCATGGTGCGCCTATCACCGTCGTCGCTAGGCCACCCGACGGGCTACGGTTGAGCATCGCCACGGCGGCGCTGAATGGTGACCCGCTGCCGGATCTGATCTGGGCTGATAGTGAGAACCTCGCCGGGCTGATCGCCGACGGGCGCATCCAGTCGCTCGGTGCGGGGGCTTTCCCAGCCGACACGCTGCCCGCCCTACGCACGGCGGCCAGCGCTGACGGCAAGCTCTGGGGGATGCCGGTGGCCGCGAGCGGCGCGTTGCTGCTGTACTACAATCGTGCATTAATTGCCGAGGCACCCGCTACCAGCGACGAACTAATCACCCGCGCACGCGCTGCCACAACCGCCGAGGTGGCGGGCCTCGTGATGGGCTGGACCCAATCGCGCTGGCTGTTGCCGTGGCTCTATGCGTTTGGTGGTGCGCCGACGACCCCCGACGGGCTGACCATCACCCTCGACACGCCCGCGATGACCGCAACCCTCAATGTGCTGCGCGAGCTGTATCGCGCTGCGCCCGCTGATGGTGCAGCCTACAGCCGGGGGCGTCGGCTCTTCACCCAAAACTACGCCGCCATGTCTATTGATGGTGACTGGTCGCTGAGCGCCTACCGCGCCGTCAGTGCCACCCTAGAACTGGGGGTCGCGCCGTTGCCGACGGTGCCTGCGACTGGGCGCGCGGCCATCGCAACGCTTGGCGGCACCTACCTGATGCTGGGCCGCAGTCTGGCTGGTACGCCCCTGGCGCGGGGGTTGGCCTTCGGCGCCTTCTTGGCCGAGCCAGCGATCCAGGCCCGTCTGGCCGCTGGGCTCGGGCGCCTGCCAGCCACGAAAAGCGCCCTGAACGCCCGCGCCAGCGCGTGGGCCGCTGACCCCGCGCTGGCGGCGGCGGCAGCCCACGCCACCGAGGCCCCAGGGCTACCACCCACCGTTGCGGTGCGCTGTGCGCTCGACGGGATCGACCTCTGGCTCCCCAGCTTGTTTAAGGGCAGCTTGCCCCCAGACAAGGCACCGGCCACGATGCAGCAAGAGGCGGAGGCATGTCTCGCCCGCAGCGGATGAACCACCGGGCGGGGGCTGGCAGGCGACGTTGCAACCGCCATGCGGCGTGGCGGCGCTGCCGTTCGCGTCACGGTCGTGCGCTACTCGACGGTGACGCTTTTGGCGAGGTTGCGGGGCTGGTCAACGTCGCAGCCACGGCGCAGGGCCACCGCGTAGGCGAAGATTTGCAGCGGGATGACCGTCAGGACTGGCTGGAGCAAGGGGATGGTGGCGGGCACAAAGATCACGCTGTCGGCCCTGCTCGTCAGAAGTTCGTCGCCATCGGTGCCAATGGCGAGCACCTGGCCGTGGCGGGCGCGCACCTGCTCGATGTTGCTCAGCATCTTCTCGTAGATCGCGTCACGCGGCGCGATGCAGATCACCGGCAGATCTTCGTCAATCAGGGCAATCGGGCCGTGCTTCATCTCGCCCGCCGGGTAGCCCTCGGCGTGGATGTAGCTGATCTCCTTCAGCTTGAGCGCACCCTCAAGGGCGATGGGATAGTTCATCTGGCGCCCCAGGAACAGGGCGTTGCTGGCATGGTGGTAGCGCTCGGCCAGCGCTTCACAGAGCGGCACCGCACGCTCGATGACGGTCGCCACCTTGCCCGGCAGTTCGACCAACGCCTGGAGCGAAACGCGCACCTGGGCCGGGGTCAGGGTGCCACGGGCCTGGCCAAGCCGCAGGGCGAAGAGGTAGGCGGCCACCAGCATTGAGGTAAAGGCTTTGGTCGAGGCGACCCCAATCTCTGGCCCTGCGTGCAGGTAGATTGGCCCGCCGTCGGCGACACGGGCCGCCTGGCTGCCGATGGCGTTGACAATGGCGATGCTTGGCACGCCCTGGGCGCGGGCCTGCTCCATCGCCGCCAAAGTGTCCACCGTCTCGCCGCTTTGGGTGAACGCCAGCAGCAGCGCGTCGGCGCCAAGCACCGGCTCGCGGTAGCGGAACTCGCTGGCGTAATCCACCTCGACCCGCACGCGGGCCAGGCTCTCGATCATAAACTTCGCCACGAGGGCGGCATTCCAGGCTGTGCCGCAGGCGGTGGCGTAGATGCGCTCGACCCGCCGCAGGGCGGCGTCGTCCAGCCGCAGATCCTCGATATGGACACTGCCCGCGTCTTGGTCAATACGCCCACGCA
>CAIWXH010000550.1 GCA_903916565.1 uncultured Oscillochloris sp.
ACCTCGCCTGACACGTCGATGGGCGGGAGGCCATACGTCGATAGGTTCGTTGGTTCCGCTACCGCGACGAGCGCACGCAGGTTTGGGCTAGCTCGCTGTCTGCGGTTGTCCAAAGGCTTGTCCTCCCTCCGTGCAGATGATGATAATCGGCATGGAGGTAAATTGTCAACGACGGCGTTGCGCCGCATTGTGCTGCGGTGCAACGCCGTTCTGGTTCAGGAACGTGTCGGTGGCAGCCACGGCGAGACGCGGGGCACCGCCGCGTTCGGGGTGCCCCGTCAGCCTGCCGCGTCGGGCGGTGCCGCCAGGCGGGTGCGGGCGGCACGCGGCAGCCCGCGCACCACGAGGCGGTAGGACTCGTCGATAAGGGACTGCACCAGCGCTGGCTCCAGACTCCCATCGAGGGTGAGCGTGATCCAATGCTGCTTGTTCAGGTGGTAGCCTGGCTGGATTGCTGAGTAGGTTTCCCGCAGCACCTCGCCGTAGCCGGGATCGACCTTCAGCGAGAGCTGCACGGGCAGCGCCGTCAGCGGCAGCAGGGCGAAGAGCTTGCCCTCGACCTTGGCGACCAGGGTGGTCGCGTCGAAGGGGAACGTCTCGACGGCCCCAGGCTTCGCGCGCAGGGCGGCGCGGATGGAGTCGTGGTCGTGCATTGTGCCTCGTCGTTCTCAGACACGGTTTCAGGTGTCGGGTTTCAGGTTTCAGTCCAAGCACAACAGGAGCCTTGCGTGTGCCGAAATGGTAACGGATCTGCGAACCGTGTCTACGCAGCGTCCATCAGCGGGCGCGTGCCCAGTATAGCCTGAACTATGCAGATGCACGTGGTGGTCGCCGCTGCTGGCGCACCATGCGGCGGCCCCTGCGCCGGTCGCATGTACGCATGTCGTCGGGGATGCAACCGCCCCGCACACGTCAGGTTTGTCGTATCCCAGACGACGCGGCGACTCTTTGCCGGATGATCGCGCCAGGGGCGTGCTATGCTACCGGCGTCGCCTACGCAGATGCGGGGCTATCCGTATGAGGAGCAATCAATGACACAGATAACGGCGACGCGCAGTGGCACCGTCACCCTTGGGGGCGACATGCCTGTCCATCGGCTGGGCTATGGCGCGATGCGGATTACCGGGCCGGGCATCTGGGGCGAGCCCGCTGACCGCGACGAGGCGCTGCGTGTCCTGCGCCGCCTGCCCGAGCTGGATGTCACCTTTATCGACACCGCTGACTCGTACGGGCCGTATGTCAGCGAGGATCTGATCCGCGCCGCGCTGCACCCGTATCCCGGCCTCGTGATCGCAACCAAGGGCGGGCTCACGCGCCAGGGGCCGGATCGGTGGCTGCCGGTGGGGAACCCTGCGTATCTGCGCCAGTGCGTGCTGACGAGCCTGCGCCGTCTGGGGGTCGAGCGGCTTGATCTGTGGCAACTGCACCGGATTGACCCGCAGGTTGACCAAGACGCGCAGTTCGCTGAGATTGCGGCCATGCAGCGCGAGGGCCTGATCCGGCATGTGGGCCTGAGCGAGGTCGGGGTCGCGGAGATCGTGGCGGCGCGTCAGCACTTCGCCGTGGTGAGTGTGCAGAATATGTACAACTTGGTCACGCGCCAGCATGAGGCGGTGCTGGACTACTGTGCCCAGGAGGGGATCGCGTTCATCCCCTGGTTCCCGCTCGCCGCTGGGAGTCTTGCCCAGGCGGGTGGCATCCTGGATACGGTGGCGCGACGCCATGCGGCTACCCCGGCGCAGGTGGCGCTGGCGTGGGTGCTTCAGCGCAGCCCGGTCATGCTCCCCATTCCGGGCACCAGTACGGTGTACCACCTTGAAGAGAACGTCGCCGCCGCTGCGCTGACCCTCAGCGACGAGGAGTTTCGCCAGCTCGATGCGGCGGGCCACGCAGAGTGGCAGCGCCATCAGGCGTAGGGGCGGTACGCGCCGATTTCTGGTGCATGGTTCCCCGTGCGCGGTCGAACGCCGCAGCAACCTATGCGTCGGCCCCCATG
>CAIWXH010000551.1 GCA_903916565.1 uncultured Oscillochloris sp.
ACAGCAGCGTGGGCACCGCCACCGGGCCACGGGCCGCACTGACGCGCACATCCTGCCCGTGCTGCGCGTCGCCCCCCAGCGCCCGGTGGCGCACCCGGTCGAGCGCCCGGCGCACCAGGGGATGCGCCCGGCCCAGGTAGCCCACCGGGTTGCCCAGCGCATCACGGGTCAGCTCCCGGTCGGTCGTGACGCGCACCTGGCGCGTGGCGGGCACGTAGCCCGGCAGGTCGTCGAGGCCAAAGGCCCATGTCGGCGGCAGCACCAACTCGCGCACGGTCGGCTCCCGATCATGCACCGTGCCGCCGTCGAGCAGCACCGCATCGCGCACAAAGTCGGCCAGATCGACGGCGCTCACCGCCGCGCCTTGGGCGCGGGCCGCATCGGCGGCGACCAGTTGGTCCGGCTCCGCGTTCATCCCAAGGTCACCGAGCCAGCGGTTCGTGCGGGCGGCCTGCTCAAAGCCGCGTAGACTGCGGTCAATCTCCTCCAGCAGCTCGCGGGTGGCCGTATCGCTGCCCGCGTTCTCATCCGCCTGGCCGAAGTCGAAGCGGCTCTGCGCCACGTCAAACAGCCGCTCATCCTCGTCCATCAGCCCCTCCAACAGCCGCGCCTCGCCCAGGTCGGTCGCGGCGGAGAGTCCGAGCGTGTTGGGGACGAAGGTCAGGCGGGCGCGCTGGCGCTCGTACTTGGCAATCAGGCGCAGCAGAATGCGCTCCTCAAAGGTGCCGCGCAGGTAGAGATAGCGCACCATCGGGTCGTGCGTCTGGCCGAAGCGGTCAATGCGCCCATTGCGCTGCTCCAGCCGGTTCGGGTTGAACGGCAGCTCCAGGTGCAGCAGGTGATGACAGCGCTGCTGAAGGTTCAGCCCCTCGGCGGCGGCGTCCGTGCTCACCAGCACCAGCCCATCGGCGCTGCGAAAGCGCTCGGTCACCGCGCCGCGTGCGGTGGCGCCATCCTCGCCGCTCATCAGCAGCACCGTGCCCATGCCCGCCTGCGCGACGGCGCGGGCGACGGCCTGCTGGCTGTCGGTGTACTCGGTATAGATCAGCACGTTGGCCCGTGGCTCGGCGGCGCGAATGGCCCGCAGCTCCGTGACCAACTGGTCAAGCTTCGGGTCGGCGGCGAGCGCCTCGGACGCCAGGCCAATCAGCTCCTCGATCTGGTCAATCACGCTGGCCCGCTGCGCCTGCCGCCGCGCCCCTGAGCGCACCTCGCGGTCGAGGGCCACAAGCTGCTGCGCCAGATCCTCGGCCTCCAACAGACGCTGCTCCTGCTCCTCCTCCGCGCTGATGGTGCCGAAACGGTCGAGGCGGCGCTGATAGTCGCGCAGCGTCCGCAGGCGCTGGCGGCGACTGTCTTGGCTCTCGGCACCCTCGGTCAGAATGCGCTGAAAGCGGCTCGCCACCACATCGAGGGTCTCCTTACACGCGGCCACCGATGACACACTGCGCTTGAGCAGGGCCAAATAGGCCAGCACATCGCTGAACTGATGGGCGCGGAAGGCCCGCCGCAACTCCGGCGCAATCAGGGCCATCAGGCCACGCTGCAGCGCGATGAACGCCGCGTGACGAACCGGGTCGGCACGCACCGGGCAGGGCGTCACCACCCGCTCGCGGAAGCGCGGCAGGCCCGTCGCCGCGTCGGTGATATGGTGCTTCAGCCGCCGCACCACAAAAGGCCGGTAGCGCTCGCCGCGCAACTGACCGCGCCCATCCACCAGCGACGGGTCGAGCAGTTCGCAGAGCGAGGCGAACGAGCGGTCGTTGCCGTCGTGCGGCGTCGCGGTGAGCAGCAGGAGCGCATCGCTGCGGCGGGCGAGCAGGTCGGCCAGCGTGCGCCGCTGCGAGTCGGCGCGCTCCTGGGCCACGCCGAGATCCATACAGTGGTGCGCCTCATCAATGACCACCACATCGTAACTGGTGCGCTCCAACTGCGTCAGCACGGACTCTTGCTTGAGGAAGTCAATCGAAACCAGGCCGAGGGGAATCGAGTCGAAGGGGTTGGCCCCAAGCTCGTTGGCCTTCCGCACCGACTCCAGCAGCTCGCGGTCAATCCGCTCCATTCGCAAGCCGAAGCGCTCCGCCAGTTCGACGCGCCACTGCTCCAACAGCGGGCCAGCAGGCGAAACGATCAGGATACGGTGGGCGACCCGGCGCGCAATCAGCTCGGTGATCACCAGCCCCGCCTGCACCGTCTTGCCGAGGCCCACGCCGTCGGCCAGGAGCAGGCGCACGCGGCTCATCCGCACGGCGCGCAGCACCGGCACAAGCTGGTAGGGCTCTAGGCGCAAGCGACCGGGCT
>CAIWXH010000552.1 GCA_903916565.1 uncultured Oscillochloris sp.
AAGCTGAAGAAGGGTGCCTACCTGATCAACGCCAGCCGGGGCGGCATCATTGACGAGGCCGCGCTGCTGGCTGCGATTGAGACGGGCCAAGTCGGCGGGGCCGCGCTTGATGTGTTTAACCAGGAGCCGCCCGCTGCCGATGCGGCGATCACGCACCACCCGAAGATCATCACTGTGCCGCATATTGGTGCCTCGACCGCTGAGGCGCAGATTTCGGCGGGCAGTGAAGTGGCCGCCGGTGTTGTGGAGGGGCTGACCGGAGCCACGCCGCGCTACGCCGTCAACGCGCCCTTCATCGCGCCCGAGGCGTGGGGCGTGTTGCAGCCCTACCTCAACCTGGGGCGCCAGCTCGGTCGGCTGATTCAGCAGCTGATCACCGACCCGGTGCGAAGCTACGACCTTGAGCTGCGCGGCGAGCTGGCCCACATCGACAGCCACCCCATTCGGCTGGCGGTGCTTCAGGGCTTGCTTGAGGCCAGCAGCCCCCAGCGCATCACGCCGGTGAATGCGCCGCTGATCGCCCGCGAGCGTGGCGTGCGGCTCACCGAGCGCATCGACCCCGACGCGCAGAGCTACGCGGGCCTGCTGGTCGTCAAGGTGCAGACCGCCGACGAGGTGCATGAGTTCCGGGGCACGGTGCTGCGCGACGAGCCGCACATCGTCCAGGCCGATGGTTACTTCCTCGACTTTGTGCCGCAGGGCGCGCTGCTCTTCACCTACCACCGTGACCGCCCCGGCATGATTGGGCGCGTCGGCACGCTGCTGGGCAGCGCCGACGTGAACATCTCCGGCATGTACGTCGGGCGTCTCGCCCCCCGCGAGCAGGCGATGATGGTGCTGACCCTCGACGAGCCAGCCTCTGCCGAGGTGCTGGCCCAGATCGAGGCCGAGGACGACATTCAGCGCTCGATCTGCGTCGTGCTGTAACAAGGGTTCAGGGGTCGGGTTTCAGGTTTCAGGCCGAACAGAGCCGCAAGTGACGCACGTACCAGAACGGTAACGCTGCTACGAACCTTATCGCACGCGAGGTACAGCAAAGGGAGGGCTTGCAAGCCCGCCCTTTGCTGTGTCTGGTGGTCGTCATGGCGGCTGCAAAGTCGCCCGCCGGGGGGCTGAAGCCCCCGGCTCTTGGTTACGAAGCCTGCTGAAGCAGGCTCGGCAGCCCGCTTCAGCGGGCTTTGCAGATACTAGCCCGTGGCTTCAGCCACCGGGCGTGGGGGCGTAGCGCGACTTTGCAACCGCCATATGGTGGTCGTGGCACTTACGGCGGCGGGCGCTCTGATATGATATGATTCCCTAGTGCGCCAGCCCGATCTGCTGAATGGAGCCACCGATGACGGCTGTAACTCTACGCGAGATTGACGAGCGCCTGCGGCAACTACCGCCCGAAAAACTCGCCGTGGTCTACGACTTTCTCGCTTCCCTGATCGAGCGCGACGCCGTCGGGCTGCTGACGCAGGTCGAGCCGTCAGCCAGAGAATCGGCGCTTGCCACAGAGCTGGTGCTGCGCCGTGATTGGGAGCGCCCCGAGGAGGAGGCCGCGTGGGCACATTTGTAAGCGGTGATCCTCCAGGCGTAGCATCGAACCGTCATTTGCGGAGGAACGTCACTACCGTCGGATGAACGCTCGCTCAGGCGGGCGTTTCACGTTCCAGATCGGCCAGCGCCTCAGCGGGGGTTTGGGTTGGCACGACGGCGGCGCCACGCTCGCGCTGCTCGCGGTCAAGCGAAATCAGGGTGCAGGCATGCTGGCGTGCGACTGCGACGTAGACAGCATCAGCGCCGCGCAAGGTTCGGTCGGCGGCGATTTCCAACGCCACTCCTGCCAGGGTTGTATCGAGGGGAATGACTTGGACATTGGGGAGCGCACTGATCGCCTCGGCGGTCAACCGGGCACGCAACGGGTCGCGGTACACGCGACTGAGCGCACCAGCGACCTCTGGCAGAATGATGGCAGGCACAATGATCGGGATGCCAGCAGTGTGAAGGTAGGCGATCAATGAATGGCAGACAGCATGATCTGCATCAAGCGGGGTGGCATCACGTACGAAGATACTGGCATCAAGCGTGTACATGATCGGCCTCCGTTGTGCCGCGCAGCGCTTCATCACGCTCACGGCGGTCGATTTCCAACTGTTCGCCTGCCGTGGGCGTAACGGAACCTAACGCAGCAAAGTGGGCGCGAAGTTCAGCCAAGCGCTGCCAGGGGTTCACATCGTCCGCCGCTGCTTGCGCTGGCGCGGCGGGCGTCACTAACTCATGGGCAAGCTGGGCAATCAGCGTGGCGCGATCCTGGGGCGAGAGCCGCCGGGCTAGGGCCAGGGTCTGGTCAAACGTTGGTGCGCTGGTGATGCTCATACAAACCTCCTTGGCGCATGCGCCTCGTGCCTACGGCAGTTCCCAGATCGTGAAGTTATCGAACCACATCTCGGCCCCGCTCTGTGCGTCATACGAAGAGGTCGAGACGCCGATCTGGCCGGTGGGGTAGGTGCTGTCAGTCACGCTGCCGAGCGGCACGCCATTGATAAAGATGCTGATCTGGTCGCCCTGCTTAATCACGCGCAGGTGGTTCCAGTCGCCAGCGTTGATGATCGTACTCGGGTCGCCATCGAGCAGGGCGGGCGCATCCTGCGCTGAGGGGATCACATAGAGGCTGTAGGAGTCCTCGTAGACGCTGAACTTGTAGAACTGGCCGCTGGTCTGCTCGCCGAAGATGATGCCACAGGCCGCATTGACCCCGCCCTGCACGGCTTTGCAGTCAAGCTCGGCGATGAAGTTGGTAAAGCTCCGGCCCGCGTAGGTTTCGTAGGACGAGCCTTTGTCAGTCCAGATCGCCTTGAAGACCCCGCCCTCGATCCTATCGGTCTCTTTGGCGCTCACCTTGCCGGTAGACCAGTTGTTGCGGTTGTCCACGTACTCGTCGCGGAAGACCTGGGTGGCGGATGCGAAGGCCGAGTCGGCCAACGCAGCGGCGACGGCCTCGGCGGCGGCGGTCTGCGCCATGCCCGCAGCGCCCACGGCCCCCCCATCGGCGACCCCACCCACGCCGGTTGAGGTCGGCCCCTTCGTGGGTAGGCTCAGGACGATGTCGCGGGTAGGGGCCACATCCGCGCCACGGGTTGGCGCTACGTTCGTCGCGCCGCGCCGGGGCGTGGGCGTTCTCACGAGGCTAGAGCCGCCATGCGCCAAGGCGGTCGTCGTCTGTGAGCTGACTTGATTGCCAATGTAGTACATTGCGCCGAAGCCTAGGACACAGGCGACCGCGCAGAGGCCCGCCAGCGAGAGCAAAATGATCGCCCAGACGGGCAATCCCCGGCGTGGCGACGACGGCGGGGCTGCGTTTGGGGGCAGGTACTGCCCCGCTGGCCCTGCGGGCGGTGGTGCGCTGAAGGGCGGCGGGTTCAGTTGGACGGTTGGCGTCACGACGGCCTGATCCTGTGGGTCGGGCATGCGCGACCCACAGTTCGCGCAGAAGCGCTCGGTCAGGCTCGTCTCCGCGCCACAGTTTGGACATGGCCTAGTGGTACTCATGGAAATTCCCCGTCGTCAGATTGATACGGCGTTAGGCGTCAATCGTAGCATATCTCACGCATCTACGGCGCACTCGCCCCTGACAATCTGCGCCAGTCACCGCTACGCCAACAAGCCACGCCGGTGCAGTTCCGCCAGCAGGGCAGGCTCGATCTGGGCACGGATGGCGGGGTTCGCGTAGCCGATCCAGCCGACATCGTCGTCCACGCTCATGGGCGCGTCAAGCGCGTCGCCGCGCTCGTCGGTGAGGATGACGCCCGCCTGGTGGGCGATCAGCGCGGTGCAAAGGTCGTAGGGGTGACAGCAGATGCCCAGCGCTTCGCCACGGGCGGCCAGGGAGCGCTCGATCAGCGGGCGGAGATCGGCGATGAAGCGGTCGTGGCCGACAATCAGTTCGTAGAGCTGGCCCGCGCTGCTGATGTACTGGTCTTCAAAGCACTGCGCCTTGCCGCGTTGGGGCGGGCCAAGCGTCGCCCGCATCACCGCCTCATCAAGCGCCGCCAGTTCCTCGCGGGCACCAGGGAAGAAGCGGCTGACCGTCGCGAAGCCGTGGGCGATACTGGTCGCCCGTGAGGCGCGCAGCCGAAGCGCGTGGCGCTCGCCAGTCAGCCGGTTGAGCCGCTCGGCGTGGGCTGGCCCGTCCGACGTGGCCCAAAGCGTATCGCAGAGGTGCTGCTTCACCAGCGGAATCTCGGTCTGCACCGCCAGTTGAATATCGCGCAGGCGGGTCGCCGCGCCTCGGTTGGGCGCAACGCCAGTAAGCACCCAGGCGGGCCGCTTCTGGTACATCAGGCCACGAGTGCCGTCAATGGGGTCAACCAGCACCCGGATCACCGTCGCCTCGGGCGGCGTGCCAACGGGGAGCGTTACGCCTTCCGGGGGCAGCCCTTCGGCCAGCAGCACTAGGGGCCACGAGGGGGCCACACGCTCGGCGAAAAAGTCCACCAGCAGCGCCTCGCTGACCCGATCCACCGCGTAGATCGTATCGCCAGCCTGCTCATCCTCGGCCACGCTCGCCAGGTCATCAACGACGTGCTGCTCGCAGGCGGCCACAACCGCGTCACGGATGCGCTCGTGCAGTTCGCGGATCAGCGCCAGGAGCGCGGTGGGATTCTGGATCATAGGCTCCTTGACACAATACTTTTCAAGTAATGACTGCTACCGCCCAGCCCTCACCCCCCTGCCCCCTCTCCCAGCGCGGGAGAGGGGGAGCCGGATGCGTCCTGCGGCGGAATCTCCCCTCTCCCCGTGAGGGAGAGGGGCCGGGGGTGAGGGGCAAAGGTCGGTGCGGGATTGGCTTACTTGAAAGGTGTTGCCCTACGCGACGATCATCCGCACCCCGTGCGTGAGATCGAGATCGAGTATGCGGGGGATCGAGGCGAAGCTGTCGCGCCGCAAGGCAATGGAGGCAATACCCTCGCCGCGTCGGTCGAGGCGGTGCAGGACGGCGATACTCTCAAGCACCGTGGGGCTACGTTCTTGCACGGCGATATAGCTGGTGCCCAGTTTGAACAGGCGTCGTCCCGGCTCGATCAGTGGTTGCTGACCAAGCAGCGCGGCGTAGCGCGCCGCACTGGTCACCAGATTACGCACCGCCACCGTCACGCGGAAGATGCCCACGACGCCATTGGTATGGCGGCAGGCGTGTCCTCCCGGCACGCGCAGTTCACGCGGGGTGACATCGCCGCAGAGGAAGGGCAGTTCGGGCGCGTCGGCGAGCGCCGTCTGCCACGCAAGGCGCACGCCGTCGGGGCGCTCGCGGCCACCGGCGAAAGGGCCATGCAGCGGCAGACCGCGTGCGCGGGCGGCGGCGACCGCAGCGTCGGTATCGTCAGGCAGCAGCGCGAAGTCAATCAGGCCCGCGCCCGCTGCGGTGTGCCGCCACCAGCGATGCTCGGGCGCCTCACGCCGAAAGGCGAGCAGTTCAAGGTAGGTACCATCGGCGAAGCTGATCAACGCATTGTGGGTCGCGCCGTCGGTATGCTCGCCACCGGGCAAGACCGTAAAGCCGAGCGTCTCGTAGTCATCTACGGCCTCGGCCAGATCTGCCACTAGGATTACGAGATGGTCAATCGCGCCAATCATCGCGCCCTCCGTTTGGCAAAGCTGAACCGCTCCATTATAATCGAGACCACCGCGTTGAACGAGCTAGGACACGTCGGCGGACATACGCAGCAGGTTTTGTACCACGAAGCGCACGAAGGTCACGAAGGCCGAACCGCTTGCTGCTACGCTCCGTGCCTAACAAAAATCACCGTGCAACCTTACAGGAACTTTCAGAAAGCGGTACTAGATTTGGTTCGTAGCGACTTTACAGTTTAGGCATCTGCAAGGCTCTCTGATGCGCTCGACCTGCAACCTGAAACCCGGCACCTGAAACCTTGTCCTAGCGGAGATAAAGGGAGACGATGAGCGACGATTCTTTTCGCGTTTTGGTGGTCGAGGAACGTGGCGGCAAGCGCAGCGTCGGGCTGCACGATGTGCGGGTCGCTGACCTGCCCCCCGGCGAGGTGCTGGTGCGGGTGGCCTACTCGACCCTGAACTATAAAGATGGTCTGGCGGTCACGGGCAAGGGCAAGATCCTACGCACCAACCCGATGGTCCCTGGAATTGATTTCGCTGGCACCGTCGTCGAGTCGGCGTCACCCGCCTATCAGCCCGGCGACGAGGTTATCCTCACTGGCTGGGGCGTCGGCGAGCGCCACTGGGGCGGCTTCAGCCAGATGAATCGGGTCAAGGCCGATTGGCTGGTGCCGCTGCCGGCGGGCCTGAGCCTGCGGCGGGCGATGGCGATTGGCACGGCGGGCTTCACCGCCATGCTGTGCGTGCAGGCGCTTGAGCGCCACGGCCTTGGGCCGACCGAGCGCGAGGTGGTGGTGACGGGTGCGGCAGGCGGCGTGGGCAGCGTGGCCGTGGCCCTGTTGGCCCGCGCTGGCTACAATGTTGTCGCCGCCACTGGGCGCCCCGCCGAGGCTGACTACCTGCGCGGGTTGGGCGCGAGCGCCGTGATTGAGCGAGCGTTCTTCACCAATGCGGGCCGTGCGCTTGAGGGCGAGCGCTGGGCGGCGGCGGTGGACACGGTGGGCGGGCCGACGCTGGGCGGCATCTTCCGCTCGATGGCGTACCAGGGCGTCGTGGCGGCGTGCGGCAACGCCGGGGGCGTCGAGTTCACGGCCTCGGTCTTCCCCTTTATCCTGCGCGGCGTGCGGCTGGTTGGCGTCGAGTCGGTGCTGGTGCCGCCCGCCGAGCGCCGTGTCGCCTGGGCGCGCATCGCCCGCGACCTGCCCGGCGCGCTGATCGACCAGATGACGGAGGTCATTCCGCTGGACGCCGTGCCCGCCTACAGCGAAACGATTACGAACGCGCAGGTACGCGGGCGCATCGTCGTTGATGTTAATGCGTAGGAGCGGGCTGTGGTGCGCCCCTTGACCATTCGAGCCGCTACCCCGGCGGATGCGGCGGTGATCGCGGCGATCTACAACCAGGGTATCGCCGACCGCAGCGCGACCTTCGAGACGCGGCCTCGCAGCCCCGAGGATGTGATCGGCTGGTTCGATGGGCGTCACCCCAGCGTCGTGGTCGAGCGCGAGCGTGACGTGCTGGCCTTCGCCAGCACCTCGACCTACCGGCCACGCGCGTGCTACGACGGCGTCGCCGAGTTCTCGGTCTATGTGGCCCGTGCTGCCCGTGGGCAGGGGGCCGGGCGGGCGGCGATGCTGGCGCTGATTGAGGTCGCCGCCGCCGCAGGCATGTGGAAGCTCGTCTCGCGGGTCTTTCTTGAAAACACGCCCAGCCGAGCGCTGCTGCGCGCCGTCGGCTTCCGCGAAGTCGGGGTCTACGCCCGGCACGCCCAGCTCGACGGCGTGTGGCGCGATGTGGTCATCGTTGAGCGGCTGATTGACGGCTAACACGCGCCCGCCCATGGCGGTTGCAAAGTCGCCGCCGGGGGGCTGAAGCCCCCGGCTCTTGATCTGCAAAGCCTGCCTTCGCAGGCTGGTTGAGGCCGCGCAGGCGGCCTTCGCACCGCGTAGCCCGTGGCTTCAGCCACCGGGCGGGCGCTGGCAGGAGCGCCCGCCGCCCATGGCGGTTGCAACGTCGCCTTTTACCCCTCACCCCCGGCCCCTCTCCCTCAAGGGGAGAGGGGAGATTCGGCAGCAGGAAGCGTTCGACTCCCCCTCTCCCGCTCAGGGAGCGGGGGCTGGGGGGTGAGGGCTGGCGCGGCAACCGGACGTTGCAACCGCCATGCGCGCTCACCGCGCCCAGTTGCCCGCCGCCGCCGCTTCTGCTATACTCACCGCTGGCACAAATGTTTCTTAGACAAGGTTCGTGGATACGGTACCGTTTGGGCACGTGCATGGCTTGCTGATGCGTTCGACCTGAAACCTGAAACCTAGCACCTGAACCCTTGTCTTACGCTGGAGTACTGAATCATGCAGCTTCTCTACCTTGACCCGCAGCAGCTTGAGGCCGACCCCGACGGTGTGCGCGAAGATCCCGGCGATGTCGCGGGTCTGGCCGACACCATCGCCGAACGCGGCCTGCTCCAGCCCCTTGGCGTCATCGCGGTGGGTGGCGGGCGCTACCGCGTGATTTACGGCGGGCGCAGACGGGCCGCCGCCGTGCAGCTTGGCCTCGCGCAAGTGCCCTGTATTCTGCTTGATGGCGACGACCCCGACTTGCTGCTGCGCCAGTTGATCGAGAACGTGCAGCGCCAGGATCTCAATGATGTTGAGCAGGCCCGCGCCTACGCCCGCCTGCGCGCACGCCTCGTTGCGGAGCAGGGCAAGCAGCCCGAGGGTGAGCTTGACGACAGCGTTGGCAAGGCCGTTGGCGTGACTGGGCGCACCGTGCGCCGCTACCTTGGCCTGCTCGAACTGCCCGACGAGGTGCAGTTGATGATCCGGCGCAGCGAGTTGAATATCACCCAGGCCCAACATTTGCGCCGCGTGCCCAGCCCCAAGACTCAGATTGAGCTGGCCCGCTTCGCCGCCGCCGAGGGGATGTCCGCCGCTGAGCTGAGTCGGCTGGTGGCCTACTTTATCGCAAACCCCAACCTCACGCTTGAGACGGCGCTTCAGGCGCTTGAGGCGGGCGAGCAGCTACGCACGCAGCCCAGTGGCCCCGAGCTTAGCCTCGCCGGTGGCCCGCTCGCCAAAACGAGTGTCGGCGCGGTAGACCGTGAAGAGAGCGACGCGGGTCTCTGGGAGGATGAAACCCCCGCCGACGAGGGCCAGTATTTGAGCGTCGAGGAGGAGACGGTCGAGAATCAGCCCAAGAATAAGGCCCGCGTCTTCCGCATCCGCTCGCTCGACCAGATGGTCGATGAGACCGACCGGCTCTCGCGGGCCTACGCCGAGGGCGACTTAGTCAAGTGG
>CAIWXH010000553.1 GCA_903916565.1 uncultured Oscillochloris sp.
CTCAAGGCCACCAAGCGAAACCACATCACCATCGCGCAGGGCCGTCTCGGTGACGCGCTGGCCGTTGACGAAGGTGCCGTTGGTGCTGCCAAGGTCGGTGACCCAGAAGCGGCGCTGTTTGTAGCGAAGCTGGGCGTGGTGGCGCGACACCCGCGTATCTTCGAGAATTACATCGTTGCTGAGGCCGCGCCCCATCGTCGCGGTGGTGGCCTCGATGGGAATGGGCTGCGCGCCTGCGGGCGTCTGAAGCAAGAGCAGGGCGTGGTTGCGGCGCACAGCGGCGGGCGCCGGGGTCGTGGGCGCGATCACCTGAGTCGCGTCGGAGCCGCCGCTGGCGGTCAGTTCAGCGGTGACCTGAATGCCTCGCTTGGGCACCGCCGGGTCTTCGCCAAGCACGACGTGGGGATGCTCAAGCATCGTGAAGCCGCGCTCGCTCGCCAGATCACCGAGGTAAGTCGCCATCTCTTGCTCAAGCTGGGCGCGCACCGGCTGGAACGCAGCGAAGTCGAGCGGGTTGAGGTGCGCCTTATACGAACTGGGCACGATCACCCGCTTGACGCTGATCGACTGCTGGCTCTCCATCGCCCGCTCAAGGCGCCGCGCAATCTCGATGGGCTGCACGGGGCTACGGAAGAGCCGCGCTACCGACCCTTCGACCATCTGCTCCATCAACTGCTCAAAGCGGCTCAGTGCTGACATAGGGTGCGTGAATTTTAGATTGCCGATTGCGGATTTTAGATTATGGCTTGGTCGTAGCAAAACGCCGTGCGCTTCCCCAAACAGAATCTTCGCGGCTTTGCGGCTTTGCGACTTTGCGCGAGATTGCTCCGGGCCGTGCGCTTTCCCAAACAGAATCTTCGCGGCTTTGCGGCTTTGCGACTTTGCGTCAGATCGCTTCGGGCCGGGTTCACTTCGGCTTGACCGCCTCGCCAAGATAGATCGGCTCAAGCGTCGTCAGGTCGTCAGGCGTACCGGCGGCAAGGCGCTGCCAAGCCAGTTCGGCCAGGAAGCTTGGGCGGCGCAGATTCGCGGCGGGCGACGGGAGGTGCGCCAACGCGCCAAGGCTGTCGTGCAGTTGGGCGCGCACCTCGGCGTCGAGGTCGCCACAGAAGCGGGCTGGCCCCACGATTTCGGCGCACAGCTCGGCCAGACCAACATTGCGGTCGGGGCCACAGCGGCCAGGGCCAAGGCCATCAGGGCGAAACTCGGCGACGGCGAAGCGCTCGCGCCCCAGGCGGATCAGCGGGAAGACGGGCATGTCGGGCAGCCCGTGCTGGTAGGCCAGCGCATCAAGTGTGCTGACGCCGAAGATGGGCATCCCAGCGGCCAGAGCCAGCCCTTTGGCGACGCTCAGGCCAACGCGCAGGCCGCTCCAGCTACCCGGCCCAAGGGCCACCGCCACCGCGTGCAGGTCGCCCCGCTCGGCCCCGAGGTGGCGCAGCAGCAGATCGAGCTGCGGCAGCAGTTGGGCGGTGTGGTTGCGCCCCGAGGCCCAGGCGCACTCGGCGCGTGGCCCGGTGGCATCGTAAAGCGCCAGGCCCGTGAGGGTGGTTGAGGTGTCAATGGCGAGTAATATCACGCGAAGACGGTATCCTTGAAGGCGCTTACCAG
>CAIWXH010000554.1 GCA_903916565.1 uncultured Oscillochloris sp.
GCAAGACGTGCTGTTGCTGCGGATGGTGCCGTTTGTTGAGCGCAACTACAACATGGTGGAACTTGGCCCGCGTGGCACCGGCAAATCCCATCTGTACCAGCAAGTCTCGCCCTACGCGCATCTCGTCTCGGGCGGCAAAGCCACCGTGGCGCGCATGTTCGTCAACAATGCCAACGGGCAGCGCGGCCTCGTGTGCCAGTACGACGTGGTCTGCTTCGACGAAATCTCGGGAGTTTCGTTCGACCAGAAAGACGGCGTCAACATCATGAAGGGCTACATGGAGTCGGGCGAGTTCAGCCGGGGGCGTGAAAGCATTCGCGCCTCGGGCAGCATGGTCATGGTCGGCAACTTCGATGTAGATGTGGCGCATCAACAGCGCGTGGGGCACCTCTTCGGCCCGCTGCCGCCAGAGATGCGGAACGACACGGCGTTTATGGATCGCATTCACGCCTACCTGCCGGGCTGGGATGTGCCGAAGCTCGACGCGAGCCTGTTGACCGCACACTTTGGCCTGGTCAGCGACTTTCTCTCCGAGGCGTGGGCGCAGCTACGGGGCGAAAACCGGCTCGCCGCCATGCGCGGGCGCCTCAGCTACGGCCCCGCCCTGAGCGGGCGCGACACCACGGCGGTCAATCGCACGCTGAACGGCCTGCTCAAGCTGATCTACCCCAGCCACGAAATGCAAATCGCCGACGAGGAGGTCGAATGGGCCGTGCGGCTGGCGCTAGAGTGTCGGCGGCGGGTCAAAGAGCAGCAGAAGCGCATCGGCAGCGCCGAATTTCGCAACACGCACTTCAGCTACCAGCTTGGCGACGGCAGCGTCGAACGGTTTGTCGTCACCCCCGAGCTTCAGAGCGACACCTCGATTGGCGGCGACCCGCTGCCACCGGGCCAAGTCTGGGGCATCAGCCCCGGCGGGCAAGACGAAGGCACGGGGCTGTATCGGCTGGAAGTGAATGTCGGCGCCGGATCAGGCTTGAGCATTGTCAACGTCGGCGTGCCCGGCCCGTTTCGTGAAAGCGTCAAGTGCGCCGAACAAAACCTGCTGGTGCGGGCCAGCGAGTTGGTGGGCGACCGCGATCCGCGCCAGCACGAGTTTGCGCTTCAGTTACGGGCCTTCGACGCAGCGCGTAGCGGGGCGGCGCTTGGCATGCCGGTGCTGCTGGCGCTGTGCAGCGCACTCTTGGCGAAAAGCCTCAAAGGTGGACTGGTCGCCGTCGGTGGCCTGAACCTTGGCGGCGGCCTTGAGCCACTCTACAACGCCGTCGCCGTCGCCGAGCAGGCGGTCGAAAAGGGCGCCACGACGCTGTTAATCCCGATCTCGGCACGGCGCCAGCTTAACGAGCTGTCTGACGACATGGCGATGAAGCTGAGCATCCTGTACTACGCCGACGCCCGCGAGGCGCTGCTGAAAGCGCTGGCGGAGTGAAGGGCCAGACCTTGTGTGAAACGACGATTTTCTGACAAGCCGACCAACGACTGTCCCGTGTGTACATGGACACCGCACGGTGCGGGCGAATAGCTCCCGCCCCGCCAGACCTGTCAGGTGCGCGCACGGGCGCACCTGCGTGGGTGCAAGATCATCCGTTGCGCGCACCTGACAGGTCTCCGGCTACGGGCTGAAGCGCCCGCTGAAGCGGGCTGATGAGCCTGCGAAGGCAGGCTGCGACAAGCTCAGCCAGCACCCGTTCGCTGAGCTTGTCGCAGCGAACCGCGTGACAGGCCAGAAGATCACAAACCACGACATGACCACCACACCAGATGACGCCCGCGCCGAAGCGCGCACGCGCCTGATTGACCAGTTCAGAGACCGTTACGGTTCCTTTGAGAGCGAGCAATACTTCCTCCTGATCGGCTGGTGGCTCAGTGGCCTCTGGCTCAGCACCGCCTGGGGCTTGGTCGGGATCACCTTCGGACTTGGGCTACCGCTGGCCTTCTGGATGTTCGACCGCACCCCGGCCATCGTCACCCTAGCGCGCCAGTAGCGAATCGTGCAGGGGTGGTCGGTGTCGGCGACCACCCCTGTCTGCTGCGAAGGACGGCATGAACAACCGTTCTGTCGCTGCAACGGCCCAACTGCGCCCGCTGGAAAGCTGGCTGCCACTAGCTCAGACCGAGTGCGAACGGTCTGGCTGGAGCTACGAGCGCCTGCGGCTAGAGCAACGCGTCGTCTGCTGGCGAGTCGTCTGGTGACGACATAATCGTATGCCCCGTTGCTGGCGTATGTACATTGTTTTCGCCCAGTGAACGTTTAGATGTTTTTAAGACTTTACCTTTGTCATTTCCATATAGACAAAGATATTTTTTACACTCTTGCATGAAATGCACCCTGTTATGCATGAACTCCTGGTATGTACTGTAAATCCTACATGCATCTCCAATGGCTTGGTGTGTTTTTATATGGTATTGATATTGTAATGGAATTGGGTATCGAAGACGTTTCGTTCCAAACCATTTAGTATCCGAGTGAAATCCCATAATAAACGAGATTTTGTCCAATGAGAAACAGTGGTGGGTTGTCCTTTGAATGACCTGTTGTACGTCAATGATCTCGATTTGGGCCAGGATAACATTTGCTTGTTGGAGTAACTGAAGATCTTGGGCGCCGCCGAATACCACGAGTTGATGCACATCGTGCTGTTGCAGTACTGGTGTGAGGTAAGAACCTAACTGGCTTACGGCGAATTGTGACATCCTTCGCGCTGCTATTTCATTCTTCTTGCTTAATTTGTAGTCGGGGTCATATAATTGTTGGCATTCCCCTTTGCCTGTATTCACAATCATCTCTGAAAAGCCTGTTGTTTTTGTTGCTGTATCTATCTTGTTTCTTCGTACCACAAGATTAATATCATAATAGCACTTCTTGCTTTCAAAACATAAATGATAGCTCCTCTTTTTAGCTAGAATGCCGCCGATTTCTATAGGAATGAAATGACCTTGGTAAGAACCGTAAACTTGCCCCCATTCAAGATTAAGAAATAGCATGTTCATCGTATGTTGTCCTCGTGTGTCTGTGCTACCTTGATGGAGCGTAACAAACCACTCATACCGTAGCATAACCAGAGATCTAGAGATGCGGCGATCTTTGTTCTGTACATTGCATGGCGGTTGGGTTCGCTCTAGGCTGCAAGCGCGTGCGCGAGATCTGCTATCATGGCCGAGACGACAACATGCCGGGGAGCCAAGGAGTACGGTCATGACGGTGAAGTATACGCGCTGGCTACGCAGCTATGTCGGACACCAGCGGATTTTGCAGGTGCGTACGAGCGCCTTCGTCCGCGACCAGACGGGCGCCATCCTGCTCTGCCGTCGGGCTGATGTGATGCTCTGGGATGTGCCTGGCGGAACCATTGGCCTCGACGAAGCCCCTTCTCGCGGGATGGTGCGTGAGGTTCACGAGGAGACTGGCCTCGTGCTGGAGGTCGAGCGCCTGATTGGGGTCTATGGTGGCCCCGAGTTTCATTGGACGTACCCCAACGGCGATCAGGCCCAGATTCTGGCGATCTTCTTTGCCGCCCGCATTGTCGGGGGGGGGCTGCACCTCGCGGGCCACGAGAATGTGAATGTGGCCTTTTTTCCGCCCGACCGTCTGCCGCCGCTGCTTCCGCGCACGCGCCGTTTGCTTGAGGACGCCTTGGCCGAGCGGAGCGAGGCAAGCTTTGATCGATAGGGTGCTGTGCATTTACGTTTGGGGACGCGCAGCGTTTGCTGCCGCGTTCGGCCTGAAACCTAAAATCTAGCACCTGAACCCTTGTCTAATGCCGCCCGAGTACGTAGTGCATTGGGGCGGGCTGGCGCGCTAGACCCTTGAGTTCGAGTAGGGCCAGGGCCGCAGCGACGACAGGGGCGGTCATCTGGGCCTCGCGGCCCAGCTCGTCGATGTGGCGCGGCTCGCCACTAAGCAGCGCCAACAGCGCCGCCTCTTCCGGGTCAACCGGTAGCTCAATTCGCGCCTCGCGTTGGACGCTGGCTACGGTCAGATCGAGGTCGGCCAGCAGATCATCCACCGAGCGAACGAGCGCGGCACCATCGCGGATGAGCCGGTTACATCCGGCGCTTTGGCGTGAGAAGATCGGCCCTGGCACTGCAAAGACATCGCGCCCTTGGTCAAGCGCGAAGCCGACGGTGATCAGTGCCCCGCTCTGCTCGCCCGCCTCGACCACCAGCGTGGCCCGGCTCAGCCCGCTGATGATGCGGTTGCGCGGCGGGAAGTTGGCCGCTACCGGCGCAGTGCCCAGCGGGAAATCACTCACCAGGGCACCCTGCGCGATGATGCGCTCGGCCAGCCCGCGATTGCGCGTGGGATAGGGCTGATCGACGCCGCTGCCCAGGACGGCGACGGTGCGCCCGCCCGCTGCCAAGGTGGCCTCGTGGGCGATGGTGTCAATGCCGAGGGCCAGCCCTGACACGATGCTCACACCGGCACCCGCTAGGTCGCGGGCCAAGGTGTAGGCGGCCTCGCGCCCGTAGGTCGTCGGCGTGCGGGTGCCCACGACGGCAATTGACCAGTCGTCAGCGGGGCTAAGGCTGCCGCGCACATAGATGAGCGGCGGTGCACCAGGAATCTCACGAAGCATCTGCGGGTAGGTCGGGTCGTCGAGGGTCAGGAGGGTGACGCCAAGGCGCGCTGCGCGCGCTAGTTCGGCGTCAAGGTTGATCTGGGCACGGGTGGCGCACAGGGCGGCGCTGGTCTTGCCGTCGAGTCCGGCACTGGCGAGCGTGAAGGTGTCGGCGTGCCAGGCAGCTTCAAGCGAGCCACAGTGTTCGATCAGGCGGGCTAGGCGGGCTGGCCCGATGCCGGGTACCAGGTTGAAGCCGAGGTAGTACCGTGTGTGCGGGGCGTACATGGCGATCCATTGGTTAGCGGGTGCCGCAGAGTCTATACCGCCACAATGCGGCAAAAGGGTACGCTGCTGTGTCATGCCTAGCTAGTACGGTTTTTCGGAAGTCCGCTTCGGGTTGAGACAAGGAGACAAGGAGACAAGGGAACCGGGAGATGACGGCCTGTAGCGATCTCCTTGTCTCCTTGTCCCCTTGTCTCAAACTGGCAACGAACTTCCGGCGACGTGTCCTAGTCGCGCTCTAGGTGATTCTTAAGCGTGCCTTTAGCTGCGCTTCACGACTACTTGAGTATCGGCACGTAGACTGAGGTGAGAATACCTGCTCACAGATGAGGTGCCTTATGCTCTCCCTCCGTCGCCGTTCTGCACTCCACGCTCCAGAAGCGCCGCGCTTCGGCCCCCGCCGCCGCTGGCTCCGTCGGCTGGCCGGGGCAGGTGCGCTGCTCATCGTCGTGGCTGCTGGCGGCGCGCTCTGGCTCAACTTCAACGCCGATGCCGTACCGGTGCTGGTTGATGCTGCCAGGGCGACCTTTGGCCCGCAGCCGGTGGCGCAGGTCGAGGCGCTGGTGTTCGGTGTGCAGGATTTCGTGCGGCGGACAGATTACCAGGCGACCGGCGCCGCCCCCACGCTGCACTGGGCCGCGCCCTCAATGCGGGAGCCAAAACCTGCGGGCAATGGCGCACCATCTGCTGCCCCTGACAGCGCGGTGCGCTCTGACCCCGCCGCGTTTGCGGAAACGCCGGCACAGCCAGCTAGTCCCGCCGTCGCGGATGTTCCCGCCGTCGCCGATATTCCCGCCGTCGCGGATGTTCCCGCCGTCGCCGCTGTTCCCGCTGTCGCCGCTGTTCCTGCTGTCGCCGCTGTCCCTGCTGCCGCCGCTGTTCCTGCTGTCGCGGGCACTACCCTGAACTGGTCGCCGTACGTCAGTGATGACAATGGCGTCCTGCTGCTTGAGCGCACGATAGTCGCGCCTGACCCCAGCCGCCCGTATGTCGAGGCCGCGCTGGTGCGGATTGACCTGACGCGCACGCAGCTTCACTTGGTTGCTGGCACCACCGAGCCAGCCGCACCGATCCACATCGCTCGCCCCGGTACCATCCCGCGTGCGGTTCGCAGCTCCGACGCGCTCTTGGCGGCTTTCAACGGTGGCTTCAAGGCGGCGAATGGGCACTACGGGATGGCCGTTGATGGCACGACGCTGCTGCCGCCGCAGGACGGACTCGCAACGCTGGCGATCTACCGTGATGGCAGCGTGCGGATGGGCGTGTGGGGCCAGGACATCACTGCGTCGCCGGATCTGGTCACGTTTCGGCAGAATTGCCCGCTGTTGCTCGACAATGGTGCCCTGACGCCTGAGACCGATAGTACGGGGATTGCGCTGTGGGGCAAGACGGTTGGCAATAAGGTGACGACGTGGCGCAGCGGCCTGGGCCTGAGCGCCGACGGCCACAGTTTGATCTACGCCGTCGGTGATGGCCTAACGGTGCCGTCGCTGGCCGAGGCGCTCCGGCAGGGCGGGGCGGCACGGGGGATGCAGCTTGACATTAATAGCTTCTGGACGCGCTTTGTCACCTTTGCGCCAGGGGCGAACGGCAAGCTCCAGGCCGCGAAGCTGCTTGATGGGATGCGCGGCAATGCGTCGCAGTTTCTCGCCCCGGACTCGCGTGACTTCTTTTATCTGACGCGCCAGCCGTAAGGGCAGGGGTCGGGTGTCAGGTGCCCCGTAAAGCCGGGGCGATCTCGCGCACAGCCGCACAGCCGCAAAGCATTGCCGGTAGCCCGCTCGTTCACGGGGTTATGCACGCCCCAACTGTTCGCCAAGCCAGCGCGCCGTCACGCTGATGGTCTCCGGCTCGATGGCTAACGAGACGTGGCTCGCCCGGCGCACAAGGCGGAATTCGCCCCAGCCTGCGCTGGCGTGCCGCACCGCATCTGCGGCCCCCGGAGGTAGCACCGCGTCACGACCCGCATACACCAGCAGCAGGGGCGGGCGGTCGGCCCGCGCCCGTAGCGTCGTCAAGCTGCCAAGCAGATCAAGAGCGTCGAAGAGATCCCAGGTGCCGATGTGCGCTCGGATGCCGCTAGTCTGCCATGCCCGCACAAGCTGATACGGGCTGCTATCGCGGAACAGGTGCAGCAGCGGCGGACGTGCAATGCGGAGCGCCTCGGCGATCTGGGTGCGCTGGTACGCGGCCTGGGTCAGCCGAAGCTGCGGCGGGGTGCCCCAGAGCACCACGGCAGCGCAGGGCGCACCTGCGGCGATGGCCCGTGCGGTCACGCTGCCCCCCAGGCTTGTGCCGAGCAGCGCCACGCGGGCGTACCGCGCCTGTAGCCAGCGCGCCGGTGCCGCCACGCTCTCGATAATCGTAGGGAATGCCTGGGGCCGTGGGCTGTCGCCGTGGCCGTCGAGGTCAAGCAGCAGCACGGCGAACCCTTGCGCCACCAGCACGTCAACGAGACGCCATGCGTAGAACGTCTTGTCGCACCCCGAGCCGTGGGCGACGCAGACCGCCGCTGTTGCGCCGCCGCTGGGGACGATGTGCAGTGCTGGCACCGCACCGTACGCGCCGGGGATGTCCAGGCGCTCGATGGTTCTGTCGCCATACGTGCCCGGCAGCAGCCGCAGCTTCGGGTTCAGCCCGCTGCGGCGCACGCTCGCCATGACCACCTGGATTGCCAAGGCCGCTGGTGCCGCCGTCAGCAGTGCCAGCGGCCCTGGCCGGTTTCGCCGCAGTGTCGTTAGGGCCAACAGCACGCCCAGCCAGCGGTTGCCCCAGCTTAAACCGACCGTCCCCGACCAGCTCGCTAGTCCTTCCAGCACACCCAGCCAGAGTACGATCCCACGTAGGAACGGTTTCATCGCGCCCTTTCTCTACTGAGGCGATGGGTTGACGCCCTCAGTGTGCCTGCTCAATAATCCGTAAAACCTACGCATGTCCGCCGACGTATCCTACACCCCGACGCTCTGCCCCGCCAGCGCGTCGGCGGCGGTGAGCCAGCCACGGTTGGGGAAGATGCGCGCCACCTGCGGCGCAAAAAGCGGCGAGTTGCCCAGCACGGCCAGCGGCGAGCCTTGGGCGACTAGCCCGCCGCGCCCGAGCATCAGCACGCGGTCGGCGACGGTCGCGACAAACTCTACGTCGTGGGTGACGAGCAGGATGGCGGCGCCTGCGTCACGCCACTGGCGCAGCAGCGCCGCCAGTTCGTCCTTGGCCCCGTAATCTAGCCCACGGGTTGGCTCGTCGAGCAGCAGCCCGCCCGGTCGCGTGACGGTGACCGCCGCCAGAGCGACGCGCTGGCGCTCGCCGACGCTGAGGTCACGCGGGTAGCGTTCGGCCAAGGCAGCCAGCCCAAGCCGCCCGAGCAGTTCGTCCACCTGGCCCGTCTCGGGCTGGCTGTGGTTGCGGAGCGTCACGCGCAGCTCCTCGGCGACACTGTCGGCGAAGAGCAGACTGTCGGGTTCCTGCGGCAGACAGGCCAGTTCTTTGCAGATTGCCGCCACGCTGCGCCCGGCGGTGGTGCGCCCTGCCACGCGCACGCTGCCGCGCTTGGGGCGCAGCAGCCCGACAATGCAGCGCAGCAGCGTGCTTTTGCCGACACCGTTGCGGCCCATCAGCACGGCGATTTCGCCGGGCCAGACGGCGAGGCTCACGCCGGTCAGCACTGGCGTGGTGCCGTAGCCCGCCTCCAGATCGGACACCTCCAAGTAAGGCGGATTGCTACGCGGCGGCACACTGGCGGGGGTCGCTACACGCGCCGGGGCGAAGGCCGCCGTAAATGGCCTTGCCTCCTTCACACTGAGCGGCAGCGGCGTCCAGCCATAGGCGCGGGCCACGGCGACCACGGGCGGACAATCTTCAAGCTGGGCCAGCACGGTGCGCGGCGGGCCAGCGAGCAGCGCCCCGGCCCGATCCAGCGCGACGACCTGATCGGCGAAGGGCAGCACGCGCTCGACGCGATGCTCGACCAGCACAATGGTCAGACCAAGGTCGCTGTTGAGCCGCACGAGCGCCTGAAGCACATCCTCCGCCGACTGCGGATCAAGCTGGCTGGTCGGCTCGTCGAGCGCCAGCACGGCGGGGCGCAGGGCCAGCGCCGCCGCAATCGCCACGCGCTGCCGCTCGCCGCCCGAGAGCGTCCGTAGCTCGCGGTCGCGCAGGCGGGCCAGATCGAGCAGGTCAAGCACCTCCTCGACGCGCAGGCGCATCTCCTCACGCGGCAGGCCGACATGCTCAAGCGCGAAGGCGATCTCGTCTTCAACGCGGTCAAGCACAAACTGCGCCTCGGGACTCTGGAAGACCATGCCGACGTGGCGGCTCATCAGCCGTGGCCCTGCGGTGAGCGGATCGTGGCCCAGCACGCGCACGGTGCCAGCGATCTCGCCGCCGCTGAAGTGCGGCACCAGCCCGTTGAGGCAGCGCAGCAGGGTGGATTTCCCGCTGCCCGACGGGCCAACCATCAGGGTGAAGCTGCCCGCCGGGATGCCGAAACTTACGTCGGCGAGACACGGGGCGGCGTGGTCGGGATAGCGGTAGCTCAGGCGCTCAACAGTGATCATGGGGTTGCTCCAAAGCGTAGGCGGGCGAGCAGTGGCGCCAGCAGCGCCAGCAGCGCGAAGGCCAGCAGCGGCTCGAACGCCGGGGCGCGCAGGGTCGGGTAGGGCGTGTAGAAGATGCTCGGCTGGGCGAACCAGGGCAGCAGCAGCGCCGCCAGCACCAGGCCCGCGCCGACACACGCGAAGACATCGCCGCGCCCCCAACCGTAGACGCGGTAGAAGGTGCGCCGCGTCTGGCGACCGGCGACGTGCAGTGCGCCCACCACCAGCGCCGCCCCCGTCAGCAGCAGCACGAGGCCCAGCACGTCTTGGCCCCAGGCGACGCGCAGCAGCACACCCGCGAAGGCCAGCGCGAGGCCGCCGGTGAGCAGCAGACGCAGCCGGTCGGGCGGGCGGTCGGCGGCGAAACCACGGGCGGCCAGCGCCTCGGCCAGTTGCAGCGCCCGTTCCAGGCCGCCAATCAGCAGCGGCAGCACCAGCGGCAGCCCGTCGCGCCAGCCGCGCACCTGATGCCCCCGGAGCTGCTGCGCCTCGCGCACTTGGCCGGCGTGGCGCAACGTCAGCGGCACGTAGGTCACCGCGACGGCGACGACCACGGCCAGCGGGTAGAAGGCCCGTGGCACGAGGCGCAGCAGCGCGCCCACCGGCAGGGCCGCGCCGAAGGCGGCGAAGGCGGCGACGAGCGCGCCCAGCACCAGGCCGTTCGTCATCCCGTAGAAGAGCGCCTCGTAGGTGATTGGCCCGCCAACCAGCGGCCAACTCAGCGGCAGCCGCAGCATGAGCGTGTCGCCGTAGTGGGTCGTGGCGGCGTTGAACAGCCCGCCCATCAGCATGGTGAAAGCCGCGAACAGCACCGGGTCGAGCGGGCGCGTGCGCCCCGGCGGGCGTTCAACCTCAGCGACGAGCGCCAGCGTCAGCAGCAGCAGCAGCAGGTAGAGCGGGTTGCGCGTCAGCGAAACCGTCGCCACCGCCGCGCTGAGCCAGACGACCCAGGTGACGGGATGCAGGCTAGGCGTAGCATTCACGATGGCTCCTCTGCCAGCGTGGGCCGAATCACAAAGGCGAAGCGGCGCAGCACGCGGTTCGGCCTTCGTGCGCTTCGTGCGCTTCGTGGTAAAAAACCTGCCGCGCACGTCCGCCGCAAGGGGGGCGGCCTTCGTGCGCTTCGTGGTAAAAAACCTGCCGCGCATGTTCGCCGCAAGGGGTGCGGCCTTCGTGCGCTTCGTGCGCTTCGTGGTAAAAAACCTGCCGCGCATGTTCGCCGCCGTGTACGAGGCGTAGCATTCATGATGGCTCCTCCGTCAGCGTGGCGGGCCGAATGACAAAGGCGAAGCGGCGCTCGAAGCGGCGCAGCGCCCGCAGGATCGGCCCGCCAAACGCGCCGATGAGCAGCGCGTTGCCGATGCCGCCCGCCAGATCCCAGAAGAACGAGGTGGCGAGGTAAAAAGCCAAATAGCGCCGCAGCGTCTCGCCCAGGCTAATGCCCGCCTGATAGTGCTGGTCAAGCGCCCCGCTGGCGACGGGCCAAAACCAGAGGTTCATAATCGCCCCGTAGCCAAAGCCCCAACATGCGCCAAACAGCGCCAGGAGCAGCACCTCAGCGCGGGTGCCGGGGCCGCCAAGGGCACGGGCTGGCCCGCGACAGAGCGGCGCGCTCAGGCCAACCCAGCCAGCGGTGAGCATCTGATAGGGCAGCCACGGCCCGACCCCGCCAGTGATCAGCGCCGAAACCACCAGGGTCAATGCGCCCATCAGAAAGCCGAAGCTGCCGCCGAAGAGGTAGCCGGTCAGGATAATCAGCACGAAGATGGGCGAGAAGCCGCCGGGCAGCGGCAGGGCGAGATCGATGAAGCGCAGGATCGCGTTCATCGCCACCAGCACGCCCAGCAGCGCCACGAGCAGCGCGTGCTCAGCCGCCCGCTGCGCCTCCAGCAGCAGCGCGAGGAAGCTCAGCCCAACAATCGCAGTGAGCAGCAGCGGCGCATCGCTGGCGTGGGCGAGGCCGTTGCCACTCGTGGCGACCGCCGGCAGCCAAAACGGGTAGAGAAAAGCCACCACACCCATCACGGTCGTCAGGGCGATGGTCGCCCCACTCAGCAGCCGGTCACGCATCTGAGGCATCGTTCAATCCAGCTTGACAGTTCATGGCAGTTCCATGCAAAGCCGGGGCGATTTCGCGCAAAGCCGGGGCGATCTCACGCAAAGCCGCAAAGTCGCCAAGCCGCGATTACTGATGTGTTCCACCTGAAACCTGAAACCCGGCACCTGAAACCTTGTCTTACGGCATGTAGTCTGCGTGGTTCGTAGTAGCGGCTTCAGCCGCGTATAGCCCATTGCAATGGGCTAAAGCCCAAACTACGAACGGTCAAGCCAGAACCGCCGATTCTGAAACCTTGTCTTACGGCAAATCCGCAATCTAAAATCTAATGCGTGTACGCACAACCACCAGCGCCAGCGCCAGCGCAATGCTTATGGCGAGGAACCAGCCCAGCCCGCCGCCCGCGCTCGGCATCGCCGCTGGTGCTGGTGCGCTTGGCTGAAGCTTGGCAGACGCCGTGGCCCGTGGTTCCTGCGTGGCTGGCGGGGCGGGCTGGACGACAATCGGCAGCCAGACCGGCCCGACGGTTGCTTGCGCGACTACGCCGCCTGCAATCTGGAAGTCGGGTGTCTGCGCGTTCGTCGGGGCTGGCGTAACGGTGGCGACGGGCGGCTCCGTCGGGGCTGGCGTAACAGTGACGTTGGGCGACACCGTCGGGGCTGGCTCCGTCGGCGTGGGCGTGAGCGTGGCGGCGGGCGGCTCCGTCGGCAGCGCCGCTGGCTCTGTCGAAGTTGGCGTGTTCGTCGGCGTGGGCGCGGTCGTCGGTGTCGGCGCGGTCGTCGGCGAAGGGCGCGGCGTGCTGCTCGGCAGCGGCATAATCACCGGCGGCGGCGCGGCAAGTGCAGGGAGCGCCGTCGCGCTTGGCGCGGCGGTCGCGGTCGGCGCGGCGGTCGCGGTCGGCGCGGCGGTCGCACTTGGCTCGGCGGTCGGCGTGGCGCTTGGCGTCAGCGTAGGCAGCGCCGTCGCCGTGGCTGGCGGCGCACAGATTTCGGCGAAGGTGACGGGCGGCGGCGCGACGCCGCTGCCGACGCCGCCCGGCCCCCACGACCAACCCTCGACCGCGCCAGCACGCACCACATAGCTGCTGGCACCCCCGTTCGCAATGGCCCAACCGCTGGCCCCAAGGTGGTAGTAGGCCCAATAGCGACACGGCTGCCCCGGCGTCATGCTGCACTGGCAGAAGCATGATTGGGCGGGGTAATCGCAGCCCTCGTGGGCAACCTTGCAGACGGCGCTGCCCGCGCCAGGGTCAACCGCAACCACCGTCATCAGCCCCGAGGCGCGCAGCACCTCCTCGCCAGTCGCCTCGCCAGAAGGGCCAAGCTCAACGCAGGCTGTGCGGGTCGAGCCGTCGCCAAAGCGCACAATCAGCGCCGCCTGCCCTGGCGTCGTCTGAGCAGCCAGCGCCGCAGGTCGCGTCGGGATGAAGCCGCCGAAGAGCGTCAGACTAGCGAGCAGCGCAAGTTGTAGGAGCAGGCGGCGTGGGATGGCCCTCATATAGCAATCCTATATCAGTTGTGAAGCACCGTGCCCGTCCAAAACGCCCGCCCGGTGGCTGAAGCCACGGGCTACGGGTGACGAAGGCCGCCTGCGCGGCCTCGCTGAGCCTGCGAAGGCAGGCTTCGCCGATCAAGCGCCGGGGACTTTAGTCCCCCGGATTCAATGACCCGGATAGGATTGCTATAGTGGTTGCAACGTCTTGTTGCCGCACCAGCCCTCACCCCCCAGCCCCCTCTCCCTGAGCGGGAGAGGGGGAGCCGAACAGCGTCCTGCTGCGAAATCTCCCCTCTCCCCTTTGAGGGAGAGGGGCAGGGGGTGAGGGGCAAAAGGCGATGCGGCACCTACCGCAGCACCGACGGCAGGTAGGTACGCAGCGCCTGCACCGTACTCGTCAGGGTCGCCGTGAGCACCTGGGTCGTGCCGCTCTGCACGCCATCCCGGTCACTCAGCACCGTCTGTAGCTCGTAGTTCTGCGGCGGGCCGCTCACCGCCAAGGTCGCCGTAAAGACCCCAGCGGCACGAGTCAGCGTCGCCGTCGTCCACTTCGTCGCCCCAACCAGCCGCCACGCCAAGGTCACGCTGCCATTCTGATCAAGGTCGCCGCCAAACGGCACGCTCACCCGCATGCCGCCGTCCCAGCGCCCAGTAGGCGGTGCCGCGACCAAGCGGTCTGGATTTGGCCCACGCGCCACCGGCGTGTAGTTCACCAGCGTGCCCGCCTGCGGCTTCAGCGGGTAGGCGACACCCAGCAGCCCCGGCACGGACTGCCACGTCGCAAAGTCGTTCGTCGCACCGGGCGTGAAGTACGGGTCTGTCTCCCAAGTGTACGTGAACGGGCCGTCCGGCTTCTGGTAGAGCGCCAGCGCCTCGTAGGGCGAGCGCCCGCCCTTCAGCCAGTTGGCCGCAAGGTTTTCACCCGCCGCCACCAGCCCCTGAATGATGTATGCGGTCGCGTTGGGATTGCCCCAGCCGCCCGTGGCGTCTTGCTGGCTTCGCAGGTACGCGATGGCCTTGGCGCTGGCGGGGTCGCTCGGACTTACCCCGGCGGCGACGAGCGCCTCAAGCGCCAGGCCCGTGGCATCAACGCTCACCCACGATCCGTCGGCACCCTGAAGGCTCCGCAGGTAGTTCGTCGCCGTAATTGGGATCGGCTGCCCAGCGGCGGCAAGGGCGAGCATGGCGAAGGACTGGCTGAGCGGCGTGGCTGCCCCGCTGCTGAAACCGAGGATCGCCGCGCTCGTATACGCACCCGTCGCCGCAACGTAGGTGCTATGCAGCGCGTCAATCAGGTTGAGCGTGCCGCCGCCCGGTTTCACGCCGAAGGCCGTCGGGTCGGCACCAGCGGCGACCACGCCCACAATCGCCTTGCCCGTTTGCGCGGGGAAAATCGTCCCGCTGAGATCGCGGGTGTAGCTAAAAACCTCACTCGCTAAAAAAGTCAGCGCCGACGTGCTGCTGCCCGCTGCGCTGACCGTGGCGGGGTTGACGCCCGCCGCGCTAAAGGCCAAAATAACATCGAGCGTGCCGCCGACGCTGGGCGCACCAAAGCCCCACCAGCCACTCGCGGCCTGCGTGTCGCGCATCGAAGCAAGCGCACGTTGAGCGCGTTGCACGCGCCCCAACAGCGGCAAGGGCAGTTCCGTCAGACCAGCCAGCGCGTGGGCGGTGCCGAGCACATTCCCGCTGAAGCTGCCGTCTGCCACCTGCAGGGCGCCGAGCGCCGCCAGCGGGTCGCCGCCTGCGCTGGCCCAACTCGCCTTGGCCGGGGTGAAGCCCACCGCCGCAAGCGCCTGAAGCACAAACGCCGTCGAGTCGGCGCTCGGGACGCCGCCGAGACCCCAGCCGCCGCCGGTGAGTTGCTGGCCGCGCAGGAAGCTCAGGCCCGTCTGGATGGCCGCGTCGGTTGGCGCGACGCCGTTAGCAATCAGCGCCTGGATCACCAGGGCGGTCGTGTCCACATCGCCGCCAACGCCGTAGCCCCAGCCGCCATCGGTTTCTTGCAGCGTTTGCAGATAGGTGATGGCCTGCGTCGGGGCGGGCTGCTGCGCCGCAGCCAGCCCAAGCAGCGCATAGGCTTGACTTAACGAACCGGCGGCGCCGCTGCTGAAACCGAGTTGGGCGGTGCTGCTGTAGGCGCCCGTCGTGGGCTGGTAGCTGGCGCTGAGCGCCGCCAGCAAATTCAGCGGCTGGCCCGCCTGCGCGTGCCCCGGCGGGTAACTCGCAAACGCCGTGAGCTTCGCATCCCCGGCGACCACCGCCAGCGCGACCAGCCCCAGCCGCCCAGGGAAGAC
>CAIWXH010000555.1 GCA_903916565.1 uncultured Oscillochloris sp.
TCCGCCCCGCTTGCGGCGATTCTTCGCCGCGCCGGTGTCCGCGCCTAGCACAACAGCCCCCCAGGCTCCAGCCCCGTATGGGGTGGCTTGGGGGGCAGCGCGTCTACTGAAAACAATCCCCGGAGGTGAGGGCAGCGCCATTTGGCATGCCCCCCTCTGCAACAGGAGTATCACCATGATCACCACCAACATCAACGCGGAACTCGATGCCTGGGACGGCGAGCTTGCCGAGGAGCAGGCTCGCGCCGCCCGCCGACAGCGGGCCAGCATCGGGCGCCGCCGCCCTTCGATGCGGCACGCCTAGTTCTAGTTTCCGCCGGGGCGCCCGCCGACGCGCCCCCAACCTATTTTTTGCACCCTCCTGGGCCACCTGCGCGCCCAGTGGGGCGGTGCATGGTGGCCCTTCACTAGAAGGAACTCAAATGCGCCGCACCTATAGCAACACCGATGCAGTCGCCCTGGGCGGCCTCGCCGCTATGATCATCGCCACCGTGGCGGTGATCGCATTTTTTGCGTTCTTTCTGCTGCCCTTCATCGGGCAGCTCCAGGCGGGGCGCGCGCCCCTCCTGGCGATGGCCCGCTAGGCGCAGCCCACCCCCACCACCTGCCCGCCCGCGTCTGCGGGCAGGCTCCCGAGCTGAGGAGGCACCCGCCTCGTCGGCTCAGGAGCCTGCCCGCGACGTGCGGCTGGCACGTCACGGGGAGGTTTCCAGTGAAGCAGATCAATACAGTGGTGGTGGTCATCGTCGTGATGTTCGCCCTCGGCATGGGGATTCTGCTGGGAGCGTCGTTGCAGCCCAAGGCGGCACTCGCCGCGTCGGCTACAGCGACCGCACCAGCGCACGGCACCAGCGCGGCGGGACTCCCCCGCCTGGTCGCCGTCACCCCTGCTGCCGATGGCGCGGGGTGGTACGTCCAGCTCGACACCGGCACGCAGCTCGCCATCGAGCCGCGTGTCTTCGAGACGGGCGGCACCGCCCCGACACCCGGCCCCGTGCGGGCATTTGCCGACCAGCGCTGTCTGTTCGGCGTCTGCACCGGCTACGCCGTCTTCACCGACGGCGCGGGCAGGGTCTACCACGGCTATCGCCCATAGCTTCCACCGTCACGACGCCCCCCTTGGCACGTTGCCAAGGGGGGCGTTGTGATTCCCGGCCCCACGCCCAAGGGCCATAGGCCGAAAATTTCGGCCTATGGCCCTTGGGCGCACTTCCCTTGGTACGAGCGGTCTGCTATACTCCCTCTAACCGCCGACAAGGCGGCCCGGACGCCCGAAGTGCCCCCTGTGCGGGCAGCCGGCGTTCGCTCCCCCGCCCCGCAGGGCCACCGGAGCGACCGCCCCCCTGACGCACAGCCCCCACCCACGGTGCCCGGTCTGGACGTTCACAATCTGGTGACAGAGGTCGAGGGTTCGCCCTCGACGACTTACTGCCTGCGTGGGCCACCGTGCCCCGCCCCCACTCACCAGATACGCGCCGCGCACCAGACGCCGCGCACCCACAACATCCCTGCGCCCTTCACCCGGCGTTCACCCTACCGCCCCTCCCCCGAGGGGTGGATTGATTCTGCCCGCCCGCCGCTTCCCCCGAAGCTTGCGGGCTTTTCTGCGTTCAGCGCAGCCAGAAGGAGCATCCCCATGTTCACGCTCACCCCCACCCAGCACACCGACCTCTCAGCCCGCGTGGCCGCCGCTCGCAGCGAGGGCCGCGCCGAGCGCACCAAACGTGCTGCCCGCGCCGCACGCCGCACGGCCATCCGGTGCAACAGCCGGGATGCCGACCTGGGCGACGACCTCGCCGACCTGGGCGAGGCGTTGAAGTTCGCCGCCGTCCCCGGCGGCCTCACCGCCATGCGCCGCGACTACAGCGGCGCCGCCTACGCCGAGCGTGGCCGCACCACGGTGCGCCTCGCCCCGGCCAAGGCCGCCGCCAACCGCAGCGCCCGCCGCAGCGCCCGCGAGGCGTTGCGCCGCGCCCTTGACCGCAACGGCGTGCAGGACGCGGCCCGCCGCGTCAAGCGGCCATTCCGCTACGCCGCCCCCGACAGCCCCGTCCGACTGGCCGCCTACGAGGCGAGCGGCGAGCGCCGCCGCCGCAGGGTGGCGACGGTCGATGCGTGGCACGAGTCGGTCGAGGCGTGGGAGCAGCAGGTTGCGGCTATCCGCGCCGAGGGCAGCGATGCCCTCGTGGCCTTCTTGAAGGCCAACCCCCGCCCCGCGTACCCGGCCTACGAGCGGTAGTTTCAGGTGCCGGATTCCCGGCTTCAGTCCATATCCCCCCCGGCGACAGCCTGTAGCACAGGTGCCGCCATTGGGCGGCACCTTACACCTTTAAGGAGGCACACCCAATGGCAACCGATTACTACGGCAAGCAGCGTGCGACGGTCA
>CAIWXH010000556.1 GCA_903916565.1 uncultured Oscillochloris sp.
TATCGGCTATCGGCTATCGGCTATCGGCTATCGGCTATCGGCTATCGGCTATCGGCTATCGGCTATCGGCTATCGGCTATCGGCTATCGGCTATCGGCTATCGGCTATCGGCTATCGGCTATCGGCTATCGGCTATGATATGGTACTCCCAGCCGGTGCTGCCCCGGCCCTTCCTGTTCGAGAGACAGGTGTCCTCGCTGGTAGACGATGGGAGCGTACGTGGTGGAGCCAGCGGGCTTTGCTCCCGCGACCTCCCGGTTGCAAGGCGGGCGCTCTCCTGGCTGAGCTATAGCCCCACGTTGGTGGCCCCGCCGCCCGGATTCGCACCGGGATCAGCCGCTTAGGATGCGGCGGCTCTCGCTGTTGAGCTACGGCGGTCTGCTGGTCAGGATGGCCGGTGCTGCCCCGGCGCCTTCGGGGTGGAAGCCCGACGCGCTGCTGGTTACGCGACATCCTGCTGGTCAGGGTTGTGGGCTCTGCCCCCACGGCCTCCGACTTGGCACGTCGGCGCTCTGGCTGTCTGAGCTAAACCCCGATGGTGCGCCATAGAGGACTTGCACCTCTACACCCTTGCGGGCACGAGTTTCTAAGACTCGCACGTCTGCTTGTTTCCGCCAATGGCGCATGTGGGAGCGGTGGCCGGATTCGCACCGGCGACCTCTGGGCTATGAACCCAGCGCGCTACTCCTGCGCTACACCGCAGCAAAGAGGACTGGCTGCCAGGCCAGGACTTGAACCTGGACGACCTGCTTCAGAGACAGGCGTCCTACCATTAGACCACCTGGCATCAGTGGCGGCTCCGACGGGTGCCGACCCCGCCGCCTCCCGGTTGACAGCCGGGCGCTCTTCCGCTGAGCTACGGAGCCATCTGGAGTCGCTGGGCGGGTTTGCACCGCCGACCTTCGGCTTCGGAGGCCGACGCTCTCTCTGGTTGAGCTACAGCGACGTGGCTACCACGGCCAGGGTTGCACTGGCGGCCTCCGCCTTCGCAGGGCGGCGCTCTCTCTGACTGAGCTACGTGGTACTAAGCCAAGGTTTTAGGTGCTAGGTTTCAGGTTTCAGGCCGAAGATAAGCTCTGTGGTTCCCGTTTCGGCACCCGCACGGGCGCTCGGACTGAAACCTGAAACCTGAAACCTGAAACCTGACTGGTGGAGCGCCGGGGGAACGATCCCCGCCCTCGCTGGTGCCGTGTGGCCTTCAGCAGCGTGTTGACCCCTGCCAACTCGCGCCCCGTGGCTCCGATGCCTGGATTTGAACCAGGATCCGTCCGATTAACAGTCGGCTGCTCCACCTGTTGAGCTACATCGGATCAGGCGCCGATGCTGGCGCCGCAGGTGGCGGTTGCCCGCGCCCACGGCGCCATTTCGGCGCATCGTGTGTGTCATCGCTCACCCTGGTTGGTAAGGTTCGCCCTGGCACGGGCCGAGGGGCTTGCACCCCCACCTGACGGTTTTGGAGACCGCCGCTCTGCGTTAAGCTAGGCCCGTACGCTGGTCAGGGTGAGAGGCTTCGCACCTCCGACCTCCTGCTCCCGAAGCAGGCGCGCTACTAGCTGCGCTACACCCTGATGCGCTGCTCTGGCTTCGTCTTCGCCGCCTCGGTTTCCGTTGGGCGACACTGACGACACGCTGATTATCCTACAGACCGAAAACAGTTGTATCCTCCTATAGACCGATAACGTTATCGGTCTATAGGAGTAGGTGCCAGCGCCAACGCGGGCGCATACTTAGGCTGGGCGGCGCGTGCTAGGCCGCCGAATTTGTGCTATCCTACGAAGGAACAGGCAATGATCGGCACAAGGAAACCAGTGATGGAGCAGCAACACCGAGTCGGGGTCACCGTCGCACGTCGCGCCAGCTCGCAGCAGGATTGGCTCGATAGCAATGGCCGCATGCGCGGCCTGCGCGAGACGCTGGCGGATGGGGCCACAGGGATGTCGCTGCGCCGCCTCGCCGAAGCCTTTGGGCTGAGTAACGCGCAATACTCGCTGTTAGAAACCGGGCAGCGTGGTTGGTCAGTGAAGAGCTTCGCCCAAGTTGCCGGTGGCCTGCTTGGCACACTTGAAACGATAACCAGACACAGGTGGACGCTCCACAGTATTTTTACCGAAGTCAAAGTCCTGCCTGCCCCCGGCATCTTCCCCCAGTCCTCCGCAAATGGCTCGATACATTCATCCCAACGCTCGCCCCGCCCGCTGCACCCAACGCTCACCGCCCCCCTTGCCCCGCCCCAAACCCTCCCCCACCCGACCGATGCCGACCCGCTTGCAACGCTCGCCCCCGCCCCCGCCTACACCTGGCAACTCCAAACCCTCTGTAGCCAACTCAGCGCCGCCTGCACCCAGCCCATGAGCATCGCCCGCCTCGCCCGTGAAGTGGCCGTCGCCGAAGGCCAGCCGGAACAAGCGCACAACCTCGACAATATTCTCAGGCGCATCGCCGACGGTAGCAGTACCGGCTCGCTCGCCACCCTCCTCCGCCTCTACGCCTTCGCCGCCCCGCTCCTCTCCGCCCCTAGCGCTCCGCTCCTCCTCGATGACATTCTCCGCATCGCCCGCTGGACCCTTGTGGCCCCCCCCACCTTGACTAAGCTCGCTGAAGCCTGAGCGCGTCTTGATGCGCTAAGACAAGGCACTCTGACGCGCTCGGCCTGAAACCTGAAACCTTGTCTAAACAGGCCGCATAGAAAAAACCCCCAGCACCAGTGGCGCGGGGGGCGTGTCGTTGCGGATAGCAATCCTACACAGGTTGTTGAATCCGGGGGGCTGAAGCCCCCGGCTCTTGGTTGCGAAGCTTGCCTTCGCAGGCTCGTGCAGCCCGCTTCAGCGGGCTTCGCAGGGACTAGCCCGTGGCTTCAGCCACCGGGCGGGCGCGAAACAATCTGTGTAGGACTGCTATATTAGGAAGCGGTGCGGCTTAGTAGTTCGTCAACGACATCTTCTGGCGTGTGCCCGACCACACGCGGTTCGCTTCGACAAGCTCAGCGAACGGGCGCTGGCTGAGCCTGTCGAAGCCAGCATCCCTACCAGAAGACTTCGTTGCCAGACTACTTAGTCGCCAGTTGCGCGGGCAGTGAATGAGGAGCCAGCCGCTGAGCGAGCCGGGACAGCGAGATCGACGGTCAGCAGCACCAGGATGCCCAACAGCGCGAGGCCGCTTAGGGCGAGAGGCGAGAGGAGGGGCGGATTCTCGGCGAAGCTGCCGAGCGCCTCACCGACGACCTCTTTGGTCTCGCCCGCATCCGCCGGTGCCTCGGCGGCGCCAGCGGGGGCCACCTCACCGCCCCCGACGCCCGCATCAGCCGTCACGATGCTCGTCTCGACCACAGTGAGCGCTGCCGCAGCCTCCTCCCGCCGCTCCACCCGATCCTCTTTGTGCGCGAAGGCCCCATAGACGCCCGAGAGCGCGAGCAGCACGAACAGGCCGATGATGATGGTGTGCAGCCGGCGCTGCGGTATCAGCGCGATCAGGGTCAGGATCATCCCAACCGCTGAGGCGCCAGTGGCGACCAGTTGCGTGCCTTCGGTGTGTCTAATCAGGATCAGTTCGGCCAGCAGAAACGCGAAGCCGGTAGCGACGAAGCTGAGGAGAATGGTGCTGAAGTTGCGGCGAAGGGCGGTGAACAGCATGGGCTTGCCTTTCCTTGTCGAGTGAAGAATTTTTGGGTCGCGACGGGTATTGTACTGCATCGTTAGCCAACGTTTGTGGTGGCTTTACCGTTTAGGCACACGCAAGGCTTTCTGATGCGCTCAGTCTGACACCTGAAACCTAGCACCTGAACCCTTGGCTTAGCCAAGCAGGCTGTGGTGATAGGCTTTCAGGAACGCAGCCCAGTGCGTCAGCGGTGAGTCGTGTTCGTAGGCCCGGAGGTACTGGGCCGCCGTCGCCGGGAAGTAGACTGAGACACCGCTATCGTCGCGATGGGACACCCCTGCCCCATAGGCCAGCCGGGCATGCGCGATGGCCTGCTCCATGGCCGCTGCCGCCGCCACCACCTCGCCCGTTGCCCCTTGGCCAGCCAGCAGATGCGTAAGGCGGCCCAGATCCACCGCGTTGAACTGCTCGGTCGTGTTCGGCGCATAGACCTCCACCGCCGTGCGCGCCTGGGCGATGGTCGCCCCGTCGCCCGGCGTCCCCGTGAGCAGTGCGCCAGCCAGACGGTTCAGCCCCGCGCTCACCTGATCGATTCGGGTCAGGTCAAAGGCGGCCAGCGTCACGTCAGACGTGTCCTGATAGGAGTGGATGTAGCTCTCTACAATCACGCCTGCGATGGTGCGTGCGTCCTGGCGCGGATTAGCCGTGAGCGCCTTGAGCCACGCTTCCCAGGCCCAGCCGTGCGTTGGCTCAAGCTCGGCTGAGGCGACGGCCACTTGGGCGTAGGGCGCGATGGTCTGGAAGACATCGAGTTGGGCCATCAGGCATGCGTCGAAGCCGATCAGGTCGAGTTTGGCGCTCCCCGTGCGCGTGCGGGCCGTCTCTAGAGCCGTGCCTAGCTCGGGCAGCGTCAGGCTGTCGCCGCCAGCGGTCTGATCATTGGCAAGACCTTGCCACGCCGCGCCGTGCGACCAGAGTACCAGCGCGTAGTGCTGGGCCGGATAGGTGGTCATGCCCCAGGTGATAAAGTCGGCCAGCGTGGTGGGGTTCCCGGTATTCACATCGCCCAGATCCTGCACGGCGGCGGCGGCGTCCGGCTCCATCCCCGGCTGCACCAGAAAGCGCTTCGTGCCAGCCCAGTTGCCAGCGGTGGTGTCGTCCCAAATCTCGGGCGAAGCGATCCGGTCAACCTGCGCGACGATCTTGACCTGCGCGGACGAGCCGACGCGGGCAATCTCGCGCAGATTCGTGAGCGCGGCAGACTCTAGGTTGTTATCGCTCGCCATATAGACCAGCACCGTCCAGTCGGCGACGGCACCAGGCGCCGTTGCCGCCACGGCTGAGGGCGGGCGAACCCGCGTTGCGGCGCTGATGCCGACGGTCAGGGCAACGCCAAGCGCACAGAGGGAGAGCGCCAGCAGCGCCACCACGAACGCGCGGGGCATCGTACGGGTGGGTGCCGCACCGTAGCGCGGTGCCCCGTAGGATGGTGTAGCGCGAAATGATTGCAGCAAGGTAGCCTCCTAGTTACCTGAATAATTACTCATCCGCTGTGACAAACGCGGTTGGTGACTAAAGGTTACGGGGGCATTCCGCGTAAACCACGCCCAAGGCATAGGAAATTAGTACTATGTCGTGAGGTTACCAGTGTCCACGCATAATTGGCGTATCGGTAGTATTCATACAATTTTCTGGATGGCGGGTGGCGTTTTCCAAGCGTTCTCCAATGTACATCAGATCGCTGTATATGCTCGGCTAGGCGCGTAAATCGCTGTGTCGTCGTACGCAGCAATAGCTGTCTACGCACTTACCACCCAAGGAAGGGCGTAGGAATTACAGCGTGTAAATGCCTTAATTATTTTCCTTGGCAGAGGCAAGCCGGGGGGCTGAAGCCACCGGGCGCGGGGCTGGCGGGTGAGGTTGCCTCAGCCCCGCGCTGGTGTACCACCACGCCCGCCCCACCGGCGAATCGGCGTATAATCATCGGCAGCACCTGAAGGCGCTAGTACAACTTCTTGAACGTTCCTATAGGGTTGCGCGGTGATTCTCGTCAGGCACGGAGCGCAGCAGTACGCGGTTCGGCCTTCGTGACCTTCGTGACCTTCGTGGTAAAAAACTTGCCGCGCATTTCCGCCGACGTGTACTGGTGCCTTTGGGTTGGGCCTCCGCCAGCCTCAAGGGAGCCGCCCGTATGTCGTTTGAGTCGATTGACGCCTTGCAGGCGGCGCTTACCAGCCACGCCTACGTCGCCGACCGTGCGCTCACCACGGCGATCTATCTGGCGCTGAAGCTGAATAAGCCCCTGCTGCTTGAGGGCGAGGCGGGCGTCGGCAAGACCGAGATCGCCAAGACGCTGGCGCGCATGCTCGACCGACGCCTGATTCGGCTACAGTGCTACGAGGGTCTGGATGTCAGCACGACGATCTATGAGTGGAACTACGCCCGGCAGATGCTGGCAATCCGGCTGATCGAGGCCCACGGCGGCACCGATGAGGGCGCGCTCAAGAATATTTTCGGCCCCGAGTTCCTGATTAAGCGCCCGCTGTTGCAGGCGCTTGAGGCGAGCGCCAGTCAGCCGCCAATTCTGCTGATTGATGAGATTGACCGCGCCGATGAGGAGTTCGAGGCGTTTCTGCTGGAACTGCTCTCGGACTGGCAGATCAGCATCCCCGAGCTGGGCACGCTCAGCACCACGACCCCGCCCACGGTGATCATCACCTCGAACCGCACCCGCGAGATTCACGATGCGCTCAAGCGCCGCTGTCTCTTCGCCTGGATTGACTACCCGAGCCTTGAGAAAGAGCTGGCGATTGTGCGCGCCCGGGTGCCCGAGGCCAGCGAGCGCCTTTCGCGCCAGGTGGTGCTGTTCGTCCAAGAACTGCGGCGCATGGATCTCTATAAGCTGCCCGGTGTGGCCGAGACGCTGGATTGGGTGACGGCGCTGGTCGTCCTCGACGCCAGTGAGCTGTCGGCCAGTATGGTCGAAGATACCCTTGGCGCGATCCTGAAATTTCAAGATGATATGGCCCAGGTGCGCGGCAAGCAGATCCATGAACTGCTGAAGCGTGCGGCGGCGCAGTGAGGCTATGGTATCATCGCCAGATGACTGCCCGCTCGGCCCGGTGGTTGAAACCACGGGCTACGACCGGCAAAGCCCGCTGAAGCGGGCTTCGTCTACCTGGCCGGAGGCTTCAGCATCACGGCAGGCGAGTTTGACGCCGCACGAGTACTGCTTTCGGGACGTTCCTCCAGGGTTGCGTGGTGATTCTGGAAAGGCACGGAGCGCAGCAACACGCGGTTCGGCCTTCGTGCGCTTCGTGCGCTTCGTGGTAAAAACCCTGCCGTGCATTTCCGCTGATGTGTACGAGGGGCGCAGTGAGGCATGTTATGAGCGCACAGGCTGAACGGGTGGATGTCGGCGCGATCCTTGAGGCGCTGCGGGCGGAGGTGCAGGCGCAGCGCGCTTCGCACGGCGAGGTCGGGACGCCGCTGAGCGCGCTTGAGCGCGAGCTGCACCACTGCGCCGAGCAGCTAGAGATTACCCGTGTGGTCAGCGCGCACTGGCCGCTGGAGGGACGGAGCGTTGTGCAGCGCGGCTGGGTGCTGGTGCATAAGGTGGTGCGCCGCTATCTGCGCTGGTATATCAACCCGATTGTTGAGCAGCAAAATAGCTTCAACGCGGTTGCGGCCCAGTCGCTGCGCCTGCTGATTGAGGCGAACGCCGAGCTGCGTGACCAGTTGGCAGAGCTGCGGCGCCAGCGTGACGCGCTTCCGCTCAGCGCTGCGGCTGTCCCTCAAGAAGAGGGGGCGTAGCAGCGTGAAGCGCATCTTAATCTGCACGGCCCAGGTGCCGTTCGTCCGTGGCGGGGCCGAGTATCTGGTCGAGGGGCTGCGGGACGCGCTGCGCGAGCGCGGGCATACGGTGGATGTGGTGGCCCTGCCCTACCAGTGGCACCCCGTCGAGCGCATCCCCGAGAGCGCCTTGGCCTGGCGCATGCTTGACCTCAGCCAGTTCAATGGCGAGCCGGTCGATCAGGTGATCTGCACGAAGTTCCCTTCGTACCTGGTGCGCCATCGCCATAAGATGCTCTGGCTGGTGCATCAGCACCGCCAAGCCTACGACTGGTACGGCACGCCCCTGAGCGATTTCAGCAACACCGCTGAGCATCGCCAGGTGCGCGCTGCGATCTTTCGCATGGATCGCAGCGGCCTGAACGAGTGCGCGGCCCGCTACACCATCTCGCGCAACGTGAGTGCGCGGCTCAAGCGTTTTAACGGCCTCACGAGCGAAGCGCTTTACCCGCCGAGTCGCTACGCCGCGCAGTTGCGGGCGGGGCTTTATGGCGACTATATTCTCTCCTCGTCGCGGTTGGATCGGGCAAAGCGGCTTGAGCTGCTGCTTGATGCGGCGGCGCAGATGCGCGTGCCGCTGCGCGTGCTGCTGGCTGGCTCCGGCCCTGACCGTGAGCGCCTGGAGGGCATCGCGGCGAAGCTGGGCCTGGGCGAGCGGGTGCGCTTTCTGGGCTTTGTGCCTGACGCCGAACTGGTGGAGCTGTACGCAGGGGCGCGGGCGGTCTACTATGCCCCGGTGGACGAGGACTACGGCTTCGCCACGGTCGAGGCGTTCGGCGCAGCGCGCCCGGTGGTGACGACGGACGACGCGGGCGGGGTGCTTGAGTTTGTCACTGCTGGCGTAAGCGGGCTGATCTGCCCGCCCAACCCGACGGCGGTCGCCCGCGCCCTCGACACCCTGGCCGCAGACCCGGCGCTGGCCGAGCGCATGGGGCTGGCCGGGCGACCGCAGGTGGCGGCGATCACCTGGGCGAAGGTGGTCGCCGCGCTGGTGGAGGCGTAGAGATGTAGAGGTGTGGAGGTGTGGAGGTGGAGAGCCAAATTCCACATCTCCACATCTCCACATCTCCACATCTCTACATCTCTACATCTCTACACTTTCTCGCGAAACGCCTTCAGCTCCAGCAGGCGCTCCTCGCCAAGCTTACCGAGCTTGCTCAACCACTCGTCTTTGTAGCCGCGCAGCGTCGTGACGACCTTGTGGGCGACGGCGTAGTTGCGGTACCACTTGCGGTCGGCGGGCACAATCTGCCAGGGCGCCGCCTCGCTGCTGCACTGCTCAAGCGCCTCCTCGTAGGCGGCCATATAGGCGTCCCAGTACTCGCGCTCGCGCCAGTCGCCCGCCGAGAGCTTCCACGCCTTCGTCACCTCCTGCTCACGCGCCAGCAGGCGCTCCTCCTGCACTTGCTTGCTAATGTGCAAGTAGAACTTCAAGATGATGGTGTTGCTCTGGGTCAAGCTATGCTCAAAATCGTTGATGAGCCGGTAGCGCTGGCGCCAGACCGCCTCGGGCACAAGGTCGTGGACGCGCACGACCAGGACATCCTCGTAGTGTGAGCGGTTGAAGATGCCGATCATCCCCTTGGCGGGGGTTTTCTGGTGGACGCGCCAGAGGAAATCGTGGGCCAGTTCGTCCTCGGTGGGCACCTTGAACGAGACGACGTAGCTGCCCAAGGGCGAGACCTGGCTGAAGACCTTCCGCACGGTGCCGTCTTTGCCGCTGGTGTCCATCCCCTGCACCACCACGAGCAGACTGTGGGTGCCAGCGCCGAACAGCAACTCCTGAAGCTCGTCGAGTTCGGCGGTCAGCTTGACAAACTCGGCCTCGGCCTTGGCGCGGTCGATGTCCGCGTCGTAGCGCGGGTCGATCTTCGCGAGCTGCACCTTGCTGTCCGGCGCAACCTTAAACGTCAGCGGTGCCATAGTACTCTCCGTGATTTTGATGCGGGAAGCTGAGGCGTATTCTAGCATGCTGGGCCTCTGGCGCACATGGAGCGCTGCGTTAGGCCCGCCAGTCCATGCCCGGTGGCTGAAGCCACGGGCTACGCGGGACGAAGGCCGCCTGCGTGGCTGTTTGCGTGGTTCGTAGTAGCGGCTTCAGCCGCGTCCACCGCAATGGGCTAAAGCCCATACTACGAACTGTCAACCTGAAACCCGACACCTGACACCTGAACCCTTGTCCTGCGACGAAAAAGCCCCTCTCCCGTTACGGGGAGAGGGGCCAAAGGGTGCGGCGAAGACCGACTTACCTAATCAACGGTATACTCGCCCTCGACCACACCATCGTCGCCCTTGTGCGCCTGGCCCTGAGCGCCGGGCTGGCCCTGGGCGGCGCCGTCGCCGTAGGCGCTCTGCGAGACCTTAAACATCGCCTGCTGAAGATCGTTCATCAGGCTCGTGATGCGATCCTTGTTCTCCTGCGCGATGGCGTCACGCAGCTCCTTGATCAGCCCCTCAAGGCGGCCCTTCTCGATGCTGTCCACCTTATCGCCTAGCTCGCCCAGCGACTTCTCGCTCTGGTAGGCCAGACTGTCAGCCTGGTTCTTCAGCTCGACCAACTCGCGGCGGGCCTTATCCTCACCAGCGTGAACCTGGGCCTCGCGCACCATGCGCTCGACCTCGTCCTTGTTCAGGTTGGTGCTGGCGGTGATGGTGATGCGCTGCTCGCGCCCGGTCGCCTTATCCTTGGCGCTGACGTTCAGAATGCCGTTGGCGTCAATGTCGAAGGTGACCTCGATCTGCGGCACGCCACGCGGCGCGGGCGGGATACCCTCAAGCTTGAAGCGGCCCAGCGTCATGTTGTCGCCCGCCATCTCGCGCTCGCCCTGAAGAATGTGAATGTCCACGGCGGGCTGCGCGTCGGCGGCAGTCGAGAAGATCTCGCTCTTCTGGGTCGGGATAGTCGTGTTGCGGTCAATCAGCTTGGTCATCACGCCGCCCAGCGTCTCGACGCCAAAGGAGAGCGGCGTCACGTCGAGCAGCACCACGCCCTTCACGTCGCCGCCAAGCACGCCCGCCTGAATGGCGGCGCCCACGGCCACCACCTCGTCGGGATTAACCGACTTATTCGGCTCTTTGCCGACCAGCTTACGCACGGTTTCCTGCACGATGGGCATACGGGTCGAGCCACCGACCAGCACCACCTCGTCAATCTGTGACGGCTGCATGCCCGCGTCTTTCAGCGCCTGGATCACCGGGCCGCGCACGCGCTCGGTCAGGTGCGCGGTAAGCTGCTCGAACTTGCTGCGGCTCAGGCGCATCTGCAAATGCTTGGGGCCAGAGGCGTCGGCGGTGATGAAGGGCAGATTGACTTCGCTCTCGGTGAGGCTCGATAGCTCCATCTTGGCCTTTTCGGCGGCCTCTTTCAGCCGCTGAAGCGCCTGCCGGTCTTTGCTCAGGTCAATGCCCTGATCTTTACGGAACTCGTCAATAATCCAGTCAACCACCGCCGCGTCGTAGTCGTCGCCGCCGAGGTGCGTGTCGCCGCTGGTGGACTTCACCTCAACCACGCCATCGCCGACCTCAAGGATGGAAACATCGAAGGTGCCGCCGCCCAGGTCGAAAACGAGGATCGTCTCGTCCTTCTTCTTGTCGAGGCCGTAGGCCAGCGCGGCGGCAGTCGGCTCGTTGATAATCCGCAGCACCTCAAGGCCCGCGATCTTCCCGGCGTCCTTGGTGGCCTGGCGCTGGGCGTCGTTAAAGTAGGCTGGCACCGTAATCACCGCCTGGGTGACCGGCTCGCCCAAATACGCCTCGGCGTCAGCCTTGAGCTTTTGCAGCACCATGGCCGAAATCTCTTGGGGCGCGTAATCTTTCCCGGTTTGCGAGACGGTGATCCGCACATCGCTGCGCGGGCCACGGGAGACCTTAAAGGGCACCATCTCGCGCTCGGTGGTCGTCTCCTCAAAGTCGCGCCCAATCAGGCGCTTGACCGAGTAGAGCGTATTCTCAGGATTAATGGTCGCCTGGCGCTTGGCCGTCTGCCCCACGAGGCGCTCGCCATTTTTGGCGAAAGCGACGACTGACGGGGTGGTGCGATTGCCCTCGGCGTTGGGGATCACAACCGCGTCGCCGCCCTCCATTACCGCGACACACGAGTTGGTCGTGCCCAGGTCGATACCGACAATCTTAGCCATAATGTCTCTTCCTCCTCAACCTTAAGACGACACCAGCCTCGCGACTCATGCTTCCCTACCAACGAGTTCTAGCGCGGCGGCATCGCGACTGCCCTCAGTGTAGCGGCTTTTCGTCTAGGCCACACTAACGCGGCGTTAGAAGAGTGTTGGAATTAGGCCCGCTTATCGCTCGCCAAGGAAACTTGTCTGCGGGCCAGATGGCGGGAGCAGGTGCAGCTTTTCAAGGCGATATTGCATGGCTTGGCGCGAGACCTCAAAGTGTTCGGCAAGGTCGGTGATCGCTGTGCCGTAGCGAGCGACCGCCACTTCGACCAATTGCGCTGGCATGAGCAGTTCGGTCGCAAAGGTGTTGGCCTCGATCTCCCGGCGGCGCATATCACGCGGCGATAGTTGCGGAGCGACTAGATGGGGCACAGAGAAGCCGGGAAGTGAGGCATCGTGGAGCGCTGGTACGGCATGGCGCTCGCCGTCGCTCTTGCTAATGGCGGTGTCGCTACAGGCATAACTGCTGGTTAGTGCGCCCTCGGCGACCACATGCAACCGGTAGTGGCCGATCTCGTGAGCAATGGTGAAGCGCTGACGGCGCGGGGGATCGTTGCGGCGCACTTCAATAATGCGCTGCTCGGCGTAAAGGCGTCCCGCCAGCGTGGATGGGAGATCAAAGGTCACATCAATCGCAAGGAGATAGAGCAGGTCGGCGAGATCCTCAACGGCGATGGGAGGCTTCAGCGGGCCAACTCGTGCCTCCCAGACAACCAACGTCTGACGAGCCTCTTTGACGGCAAACTCCGTCCAGCGCATCGTGGTTCCCTCAACAGTGATCGTCAACGAGGATGCTGCGGGCGAAGACCGTGCCTTGGCGTGGGCTACCTGCCTGCACGGTGATGTGCGCCAGCGTTTTGAGATATTCGACGGGGGCGGCCAGCACGGCGGCGAGTTGCTCGATGCTGCTGCCGTGGAGCTGTCGTGGATCGAACTTGTTCAACTCCAAATCGCGCAGATCCTGCAACGCGATGCCAGCCTGCTGGGCAAGTGTCTGCTGCGGGATCTGGCGTTCACGCCGCTGCGCCTGCACATAGGCACCAAGGGTGGGGAACTGCTGCTCGGCAAGGCCGAGCATAGTCGCGCAGCGTTCGGCCTTCACCACGTCTTGTTCGCCGCAACGGAGCCGTTGTGCGAACAGCACACTTAGCTCAGGCGTGGCGGCGAATTTGCGTTGCGCCTGGGTGCGGCAAACCTCGGTGTAGGGACATCGGAAGCTCATCGCCTTCACTCCATTCCAAACCATCGTGCAAGCATGAGTGCCTGCTCCATTGCATCGACGCGATTTGCGAAGGGCATCTCAAGGCGCGTCATCTCTTCCATCACCTGCTCGTGAAGCACTGAGCGCTGACCATTCAGGTAGCGAATCTCTTCAGCATCTAGAGCACCCGACTTGATCTGATCAATCGTCTCTTGATAGTCGCGACACAGGTTAACTAGGTGAGCGTAATCAGATGTTGGGTCGAGGATTGGCATAACGAACAAAGATGCTATAATACAATAACACAGGCGCAGACAAGGATCAAGATCGAAGCGGCTGCTTCAGGGCAGCCCAACGACAAATCGCGAGCGTATTGCTTGAAGGTCTTGTGCCGCTAGTTTACCATGCAGCGCACAACATCGCGCCGTCGGCTACGGTGCCTCATGGCGGTTGCAAAGTCCGGTTGCCGCGCCAGCCCTCATCCCCCAGCCCCCTCTCCCTGAGCGGGAGAGGGGGAGTCGAACGCTTCCTGATGCCGAATCTCCCCTCTCCCCTTGAGGGCGAGGGGCCGGGGGTGAGGGGGAAAAGGCGACGTTGCACCCGCCCCGATCAATAGGCCATGA
>CAIWXH010000557.1 GCA_903916565.1 uncultured Oscillochloris sp.
CCCCGCGCCGGTGGGCGGCTGCCCATCTGGTGCGGCGGCCTGCGGTGCCCTCGATCTGGCGGGCAATGTCTGGGAACTGACGGCCAGCGAGTACCGGGCGTATCCAGATGGGAGCCACCAGCCGCAAAAAGACTTTACAAATGGTTGGACAGCGTGGCGTGGCGGATCGTGGTATACGGATAGCTCATATGTTCGCTGCGGGGCGCGGGGCAGGAACTACCTCCTCGACTACTCCGGCAACGGTTTTCGTGTGGTGCTTGCCCCTCGGCTCGCGCATTAGTTCTGATTTCTGTCTTCTGACTTCTGTTTTCTGCGTTCTGATCTACTGCTCTGTGTAAAGCGTTTTACATTCGGGTGCGCCGAGAACCTGACCGAGCGCGCCGCAGGCGCGGATCGCGATTTTTTTTGAGGGGGTGGCATGCCGATAACCTACCGCAACCTGTGGCCGCAGATGATCAGCTTCGAGAACCTCTGGCTGGCCTACCTGTCGGCGCGGCGTGGCAAGCGCACCCGGCCCGCCGTGTCCGCCTACGATCTCGACGCCGACACGCGCCTGCTGCGGCTCCAGGAGCGGCTAGAGGCGGGCACGTACGCCGCCGGTGCCTACCGCACCTTCGTGGTGCGCGAGTGGAAGCGCCGGATCATCTCCGCCGCGCCCTTCGAGGACCGCATCGTCCACCACGCGCTCTGCCGGGTGATCGAGCCGATCTGGGAGTCCCGCTTCATCCACGACTCCTATGCCTGCCGGGTGGGCAAGGGCACCCTCGCCGCCCTGAACCGCGCCCAGCACTTCGCCCGTGGCAACCGCTATGTGCTGTCGCTGGATGTCCGCGAGTTTTTTCCCAGCGTGGATCATCAGATCCTCGAAACAACCCTCGCTCGCCATATCGCCGACCGGCGCGTCCTCGACCTCTGCCGCACGATAATTGCGGGCGGGCGCGATCTGCTCGCTGAGGCGTACACGCCAGTCCTCTTCCCTGGCGACGACCCTTCGACCGGCTCAGGGCAGGGCCTGTTTGCCCTGACGCGCCCGCGCGGCCTGCCGATTGGCAATCTGACCTCGCAGTTTTGGGCGAACGCCTTCTTACACCCGATCGACATGTTCATCAAGCAGGATCTCCACTGCCGGGCCTACCTGCGCTACGCCGACGACCTGCTGCTCTTCGCCGACGACAAGGGAACCCTGCACGCCTGGCGCGACGCCGTGCGCGAGCGGATGGCCGCGCTGCGCCTGACCTTCCACGAACACCGGGCGCAGGTGTCGCCGGTGGCGGCGGGCTTCCCCTTCGTGGGCTGGACAATCACGCCCGAGAAACGCCGACTGCGCCGCCGCAATGTGGTGGCCTTCTGGCGACGCTACCGCCAGCGCCTCGCCGCCTACGCCGCCAGAGAGATTGACCTCGACCGCCTCGGGGCCACCGTTCACGGCTGGGTTGGCCAGACCAAGCACGGCAGCACGACGGGCCTGCGCAGGGCGGTGCTGCGCACGCTGATACCGCGACGAATAGCCGATAGCCGATAGCCGATAGCCGATAGCCGATAGCCGATAGCCGATAGCCGATAGCCGATAATTAGGCGTCAGACATGGTTCAGAATAACTTTACAGTTTGCGGTGTTCGTAGTAGCGGCTTCAGCCGCGTGTGGAGCCGAACAGTGGGCTGAAGCCCACACGACGAACTGTCACGCTGAAACCTGGCACCTGAAACCGTGTATCAGTGGCTATTTTCATTGGATGTTGTGCGGCGGAGCCGTATGGTTGTCTGATGACCAATAAAGGGAGAGTCCTCATGTGTTACCCTGAACCGCAATTCACCCTGCAATGGAGAGTCGAGCGTAGCGATCTCGAAGCCAATGGGCGCAGACGGCACCAGCGTCGCACATCAGGTGCGCTGGGCTATCGGCTATCGGCTATCGGCTATCGGCTATGGCATGCCTGACTCACCCATCTTCGCCCGCTGCGACGAGCTCGTAATCTGGGTGCTGCGGGCCACCGTGCGCTACCCGCGCCACTTCCGCGCCGCTCTCGGACGCTTCACCCAGGAGGCGGCGCTGCTGCTTCAGCGCGAGCTGGTGGCCGCCGCGCGCCGCCGGGACAAGCGCCAGGCGCTCCAGGCCGCCGATGAGGCGCTGAGCGAGCTGCGCCTGCTGCTGCGCCAGGGCCAGGCCCTCGATCTGCTCACCGTCGGCCAGTACGCGCATGTCGTCCGCCTGACCGACGAGGTCGGTCGGCTGCTCGGCGGCTGGCGTAAGTCGCAGGCCCGTGCGGCGAGCGGGGGCACGGCGAGCGACGAGTAACCGACATGCGCGCCCCTTGCACTGGGGCGCGTGACACGCTACACTGGGCACGGGCCGGTCGTCACGGCGCACCACACCGACGCGCCAAAACGCTGCGGGGCGCGGGACAGGAACAACCTCAACAACGACAACAACAACAACGGTTTTCGTGTGGTGCTTGCCCATCGCATGC
>CAIWXH010000558.1 GCA_903916565.1 uncultured Oscillochloris sp.
AAATTTCCCGTCAAGTCTTTGCAAGGCAATCCGTCCAGAGACGGCGCTGTTGGCGGTGCTGATCGATAGCCAAACAGTCTGATTATTGTGCCACAAGGCACGAACTTAAACAAGAGAGGGGACAGGGGACAGGAGGACAGGAGGACAGGAGGACAGGAGGACAGGAGGACAGGAGGACAGGAGGACAGGAGGACAGGGGGACACGGCGACACGGCGACAGGGCGACACGGCGACACGGCGACACGGCGACACGGCGACACGGGGTTGAGAAGTCGCCGCTAGATGCGGTTGATGGCGCACGGTTCTAGCGGGGAATTGCGGTGAGTGGGTAGAGACTGCCGCTGCGCCAGAGGCCAGTAAGCTCGATGGGGCCGAAGGTGGTACGCCCGTTGGCGCTGGTGTGCAGGGCTGCGCTAAGGGCGGGGTCACGCGGGGGGGCGGCAAGCTTCACCTGGAGGGCGCGGTCGTTGGGCACGCCACCAGCACCCAGGCGCTCGACTAAAAGGACGAGGCTAGGGCTGGCGAGTAGTTGGCCCTGGAGCCGCACGGGCTGGCCTTCGTACAGCGTGCTATTGGCAAGCAGCAGGGGAATGCTCAGATCGCGCACGGTGCGAACCGCGAGCGTCGGCTGGTCGAGCGCATAGCGGTAGCGTCCGGCGGGGCCGTAGGTGCCAGGCCCAATCAGGTTGCCGCTGGCTTCGACGATCAGATAGCTTGGCTGCGCTGCGTCAGCGCGGGGCGTGGCGGTGGCGAGGGCGGGCGGTGCGCCGAGCCAGATGGCCTGGCCGTCGAGGGGCGTGGTTTCATTAGTGCCGAGCTGAAGTTGGTCGGACAGGGCCGCGCCTTCGGGGGTCATGTAGAGGATGCCGACCACAGTGAGCCGCCCCGGCGTGGGTGCGGCGAGGACCTCGGCGACCATTGGGAGCGTGGGTGCTGGTGGCGGTGTCGGCACTATCGTCTGTTGTTGGGCACAGGCGACCAAGAGCAGCAGCAGGGCTAGGGGGAGTAGTCGGCGCATGCGTACCATTGTAGCATGGCACCTTGGTCTGTTCGCGCTTAGGCGCGTGGCGCTGTCCACTGGGTCGTGTAACTTGTCATAATATGCTTAGACCGGCAAGCCTGAAAGGCTGAGAGAGTCCTATGATAGGTTTTGGTAGTTCATTTGAGGCTTCTGGAAGCGTACCGATGTTACAATCGATCATATTCCAGTCATGTGTACCACGCGCTCACGTTGCGAGAGGATGAACCGAAAACATGGGCACGAAGAACTCACGGCTCCAGGGCTTCTATCAGCTTAACCCGTTCGAGCGGCTCCAGGCGGTCAAGTCGTTTGACGGGCTTTGCGACGAGGATCTGCGGATTCTCCACGGAGGCCACGGCGTGCTCAGTGTCGAGCGTGCTGACAAGATGATCGAGAATGTCATCGGGACCTACAACCTGCCGTTGGGGGTCGCGACCAACTTTCGGATTAATGGGCGCGATCACCTGATCCCAATGGTGGTCGAAGAGCCTTCGATTGTGGCCGGGGCCAGCTATGCGGCGAAGATGATCCGCGACGGCGGCGGCTTCGAGACGAGCAGCACCGACCCGCTGATGATCGGCCAGGTGCAGATTGTCGGCGTCCACGCGCCGCACAGTGCGCGCCACGACATTTTGAGCCACCGCGACGAGATTCTCCGCATCGCCAATGCCCAGAGCCGCTCGCTGGTGACGCTTGGTGGCGGTGCCCGCGATCTTGAGGTTCACCTACACCCGACGAGCCCGATGGGGCCGATGCTGGTGATGCACCTGATCGTGGATTGCCGCGATGCGATGGGGGCCAACGCGATCAACTCGATGTGCGAGGCCGTGGCGCCCCTGATCGAGCAGATCACGCAGGGCCGGGTCTACCTCCGCATTCTCTCGAACCTGAGCGACCGGCGGCTGGCGCGAACGCGCTGCGTGGTGCCCGTCAAGTCGCTGGCCCGCGATGGTCTGCCGGGCGAGGAGGTGGCCGAGGGCATTATGTGGGCCTACGCCTTCGCCGCTGTAGACCCATACCGCGCCACGACCCACAACAAGGGCATCCTCAACGGGATTGACCCGGTGATTGTCGCCACGGGCAACGACTGGCGGGCCATTGAGGCCGGCGCCCACGCCTACGCGGCCCGCAGCGGCCAGTACACCTCGCTCAGTGTCTGGGAGCGCGACGAGCATGGCAATCTGGTGGGCACGCTTGAGATGCCAATGGCGGTCGGGATTGTCGGCGGCGCGACCAAGGTTCACCCCGCCGCCCAGACCGCGCTCAAGCTGCTTGGGGTGAAGACGGCCAGCGAGCTTGGCGAGATCGCGGTGTGCGCGGGCCTCGCCAGCAACCTGGCGGCGATGCGCGCCCTGGCCTGCGAGGGGATCAACCGGGGCCATATGGGCCTGCACGCCCGCCAGATCGCGATGGCCGCCGGTGCCCACGGCCATATTGTTGATGAGGTGGCGCGCCGGATGGTCGAGGAGCGCAATATTAAGCCCGCCCGCGCTCAGGAGCTTGTCGCCGAGCTGCATCGTTAGGCAAGGTTTCAGGTATCCGACATTCTGGCTTGACCGTTCGTAGTATGGGCTTTAGCCCATTGTGGTACCCTATACGCGGCTGAAGCCGCTACGACGAACCACCCAGACGGTAAAGCTGCTACGAACCTTGTCTAAATCCAACGACGAAGGCCGGACGCTGAAGGCCGCCACTTGCCCGTCTGTTGCTGCGGCGTTCGGGGTTGGTTGTTCGTCGTTGGTTGTTGGTTGTTCGTCATTCGGTCTTCGTTGTTGTTTGTTGAGTTGGACAAGGTTCATGGATGCGTTACAGTTTCGGCACACGCAGGGCGTTTTGCTGCGCTCGATCTGAAACCTGAAACCCGGCACCTGAAACCTTGTCTTAAGGAAAGGCTGAGAGGATGATGCGTCCTACGCGCCCCGTCGGCGTTGTCGGTTACGGGGTGTACGTGCCCCGCTACCGGATTGCGGCTAAGGAGATCGCACGCCTGTGGACCGACGGCCAAGGCGGCGTGCCCGTTGATGCGAAGAGCGTGCCCGGCCCCGATGAGGACACGATCACGATGTCGATTGAGGCGGCGCGCAATGCGCTGGCCCGCGCTGGCGTGCCCGCCGAGCGCCTGAGCGCCGTCTGGATTGGCAGCGAGAGCCACCCCTATAGCGTGAAGCCCTCGGGCACGGTGGTGGCCGAAGCGCTGGGCGCCGCGCCCTGGGTCAGCGCCGCCGACTTCGAGTTTGCCTGCAAGGCTGGCACCGAGGCCCTCACCGCTGGGATGGCGCTGGTGGGCAGCGGGATGGCCGATTACGCGCTGGCGATTGGGGCCGACACGGCCCAGAGTCGTCCGGGCGATGCGCTGGAGTACACGGCTTCGGCGGGCGCCGGGGCGTTCATCATCGGCCCCGCCACCGAGGCGCTGGCGACGATTGACGCGACGGTCAGCTATGCGACGGATACGCCCGATTTCTACCGGCGCGCCGAACGCCCCTATCCGGTGCATGGCAACCGTTTCACCGGCGAGCCGGCCTACTTCCATCAGATCCAGTCGGCGGCACGCCGCCTGCTCGATGATTTGGGCAAAGTGGCGAGTGATTTCACCTACGCGATCTTCCACCAGCCCAACGCGAAGTTCCCCCAGGCCGTAGCGAAGCGTCTGGGCTTCAGCGATGCACAGATCGCCCCCGGCCTGCTCAGCCCCCAGATTGGCAACACCTACTCGGGCGCAGCGCTGGTCGGCCTGGGCGCAACCCTAGATGTGGCGCAGCCCGGCGACACGATCTTCGTCACGAGCTACGGCAGCGGCGCTGGCTCCGACGCCTACGCCCTGACGGTCACCGAGGGCATTCTTGAGCGGCGGGGCCGTGCTCCGCTGACCGAGGCGTATCTGCGCCGCCAGGTGTTTGTGGACTACGGGGTGTACGTCAAGTGGGTCGGGAAGCTGGTGATGGGCTAGTGCGCGCTGTGCGCGGTGAAGGACGAGAGTAGCATGACCAACATTTACGTGATTGGCTCCGCCGCGACGCCGGTGGGCGAACACTATAGTCGTAGCTTGGCTGATTTGGCGAGTGAGGCGGTGCGCGGGGCGTTTGCCTCGGCGCCGGGGCTGACGGCGCGCAGCGTCGGTGCCCTGTATGTGGCGAACGCGCTGGGCGACAACCTAGCGGGCCAAGGCCAGTTGGGCGCGTTTCTTGCCAGCGCCGTGGGGCTGCGCGGCGTGCCTGCGCTGCGTGTCGAGGCGGCAGGTGCCAGCGGCGGTGTGGCGATGCAGCAGGCGGCGCAGGCGATTGCCGCCGGTCAGTGTGAGGTGGCTGTCGTTTTGGGGGCCGAGAAGGTGACTGACCGGCTTGAGGGTGCGCTGGAGGCGGCGCTCGCCAGTCAGTCTGATGCCGAGGCCGAGGGCATCAACGGGCTGACGTTGAACGCCCAGTGGGCCTTGCTGATGCGGCGCTACATGCACGAGTACGGCTACAGCGCCGACGCCTTCGCGCCCTTCCCGGTGAACGCCCACGCCAACGCGCTGAAGAATCCCCAGGCGCTCTACCGTTTCGCGATTAACGCCGATAAGTACCGCAAGGCGGGCCAAATTGCCTCGCCCCTGAACATGCTCGACTGTAGCAGCGTGGCCGACGGTGCCGCCTGCGTCATTCTGGCTGCCGAGTCCGTCGCCCAGACGATTGCGGGGCCACGGGTGCGGCTGGCGGGCACGGCGGTGGCGACCGATAGCCCCAGTCTGGCCGCCCGCCCTGACCCGCTTGATCTAACCGCCGCCCGCGCCAGCGCCCACATTGCGCTTGGGCGCGCGCACATGGGCCTGGGCGAGGTGCAGGTCTTTGAGTTGAGCGACCCCCACGGGATCGCGGCGGCGCTGGCGCTGGAGGCGTTTGGCTGCTACGGCAGGGGCGAAGCGCCGCGCCACGCCGCCGGTGGCGCGCTTGCGCCCACCGGGCGCACGCCCATCGCGACGGCGGGCGGCTACAAGGCCCGTGGCGATGTGGCGGGTGCCAGCGGCGTCTATCAGGTGGTCGAGCTGGTGCGCCAACTGCGTGGTACGGCTGGCCCCTCCCAGGTGCCGGGTGCCCGCATCGCCCTGGCCCAGAGCCTCGGCGGTATCGGCGCGACAGCGGCGACGTGTGTGCTTGTTAGCGAATAGTTCAACGAATAAACGAATGTGGAGAGGGCGAAGATAGATGGAGATTGCACGTCACTGGCGCCAGCGCGGCGCCCGCTACCGGCTTGAGGGCCAGCGTAGTCGCTCTACCGGCGCGGTACGCTTCCCGGCTCAGCCACCGGCGCTCGGTGAGGAACTTAATGAGTGGGAGTTGGTGACCCTCAGCGGGCGCGGCGAGATTTATAGCTTCAGCGTGATCCGGCAGGCCCCTGATGGGTACGATGCCTTTACCCCCTACCCGGTGGCCCTGGTGCGCCTGGCGGAAGGCCCCCTGGTGAGCGCCCAGCTCACAGACTGTGCCGAGGGCGACCTAGCGATTGGACAGTCGGTAGAAATGGCGACCCGCCTGTTGGTGGATGGCGGCGCGGATGATGTGCTTGTCTACGGCTACAAGTTTCGGCCCACCATCCAGTAGCTACCGCGCCCAAGCTTGCGGCCCCCTCGCCGAACAGTTCGGCGAGGGGGCTGCTTTTTTGCGTTTAATCGCTTACAATAGGGGGCACGGGCCTTCCCACAATACCAAGGAGACAACCGAATCATGTTTCAAGAAATGATCAACGGCAGTATCGCGGTGCTTACGAAGCCCTCCGTCGCGACGTTTGAAGAGCATGAGAAGGATAATCTGACCTGGGCGCTGATCTACGCCGTCATCGCTGGCGTGATCAACGCGGTGCTGACGGCGCTCAAGGACATCATCTTCCCGCCGCCCGATGGTGCGGCTAACGTCGGCTTGGTGTCCCTTGTGCTGGGCGGCATCATTGGTACGATTATCGTGCTGCTCATCAGTTGGGGCATCACCTACGCCCTTGGGCGGGCCTTTGGTGGTACCGGGCAGTTCGGCGAACTAGCCTATGACTTGGCGCTCTTTGGCGCACCCCTGACGGTCATCGGCAGCATCCTCAACCTCATTCCGGTTCTCGGCAGCCTCGCAGCCCTGGTTTTGGGCATCTACAACTTGTACCTGACCTACCTGGGCATCCAGTCGGGTATGAACCTGCCGAAAGAGAAAGCGCTGTACGTCATCGGGATCGAGTTCGCAATCGCTGTGGTGCTTGGTATCTGCGTCTTCGTCGCGCTTGGGGCTGCCATTATGGGCTCGGGTGCCCTCGACCGCTAGACTCGCTCGCTCATTACGTTCACCACAGCCCCCGCTTTCTGCACCGTAAGCAGCGGGGGCTGCGTGTGTCTAGCGCCAAGGGGGCGCACAAAGCGCCCATGGTATAATCGGCCTGCGATGCAAACCCCCGCCCTGTATAATCTGACGCTGTCTGAGATCGAGGCGCTGATGCGCGCCTGGGGCCAACCGGCCTTTCGCGCCAAACAGATCTATCGGCAGCTCTATGTGAATGTGGCCGCCGATCCGGCGGCGATGAGCGACTTGCCCGCCGCTTTGCGTGCGCGTCTGCGCGCCGAGACGCGCATGGGCAGTTTGGCCCTCGATCAGGTGCAGGTGGGTGACGAGGGGCTGACGCGCAAGGCGCGCTTCCGCTTGGATGACGGCACCACCATTGAGACGGTGCTGATGATCTACCTTGACCGCGCTACGGTCTGTGTCTCAACCCAGGCGGGCTGCGCGATGGGCTGCGTCTTCTGTGCCACGGGGCGCCTCGGCCTGCTGCGTAATCTTACCCCTGGCGAGATGGTCGCGCAGGTGCTGTGGGCTTCGCACGAGTTGCGGCGCGTGGCAGATGAAGGGTCAGCGGTCAGCGTCCAGCCCTCACGGGTCACCAATGTGGTCTTTATGGGCATGGGCGAGCCGTTCGCCAACTATGATCGCTGGTGGGCCGCCGTCGAGCGGCTGCACGACCCCCAGGGTTTCAACCTGGGTGCCCGCAGTATGACCGTCTCGACCGTGGGCCTCGTGCCGGGGATCAGGCGTCTGACGGCGGAGGCGCTGCCGATCAACTTGGCGATCTCGCTGCACGCCCCCGATGACGCGCTGCGCTCGACACTGCTGCCGGTGAATGTGCGCTACCCGCTGGCCGATCTGCTCGCCGCCACCCGCGACTATACGCAGCAGACTGGACGCCGCGTGAGCTTCGAGTATGTGCTGCTTCAGGGCCAGAATGACCACCCGCACCAGGCGCTGGCGCTGGCAAAGTTGCTGCGCGGCCACGGGGCCTATGGCGCCGACCGGGGCGTCCCGCTGCTGTGCCACGTCAATCTGATCCCCTGGAACCCGCTGCCCGATTCGTCCCTCGGGCGCTCTGAGCATGAGCGCGTGCTGGCCTTTCAGCGCGTGCTGCTCGACTACGGTGTCGCCTGCACGATCCGTGTCGAGCGCGGGATGGGCATCGCCGCCGCGTGTGGGCAGCTCGCTGGCGTGCTTCCGCCGCCGCCTTCGCAGCTCAGTTCCACCAGTTGAGCCGCGCCAAGCCGGAAGAATCTCACGC
>CAIWXH010000559.1 GCA_903916565.1 uncultured Oscillochloris sp.
CAACACGGTTGCGGACTACAGCCTACGCACCACCCAGCGTGACGCCGCTGGCAACATCATCCGTCACGGCCTAAGCAACTGGCCTACGGCAGTGGCGCTGTTCGACCCGCTCGCCCTAGGGTTGTCGCTCGTCGAGAGCCTGCCGCTTGCGGCCCTAGCCTACGCGATGGCGACCCTGCTGCACCGCCTCGCCGTCGAGGAGAGTCAGGGGCGACGGTATCACGCCGAGACGATGCGGGCCGAGGGACCGCTCCGTGCCGATCTCGCACAGCGGGATGACCAACTCGCACACCTACGTGCGGACAACGTGCAGCTAGCGGCGGAGCTGAGCGAGCACCGCGCACGCGCTGCACAACAAATGGATTCCGCTGTGCAGACCGCCGAGACTCGTGAGGCGCAGCTCGCACAGATGCATACCGCGCTCGATGAGCACGGGGCGGCCCTCTCGCACAGCACCGTGCGAACGAGGCCGATCATGCGGCCACCGTCGCACAGCTGCATGCAGAGCTTGCCCAGCGCGACGCGCAGCTTGAACAGCTCCAGGCGCTCCCGGTGCAGACCGGCGACCTGAATCTGCGCGCCATCGCGGCGGCCCTACGCGAGGTGCGCGACGAGCCGCGCTCCTGGCGTCAGATCGAGGAGCTGATCAAGACGCCCCACAGCACCATACGGAGCTGGCTCACGGCGAGGTCGGAGCGGGCCACCGAGTAGCTGCGCGGGTCGTGCTGGTCGGTAGCGACGCCCCGGCGGGGCGTCTTCCGAGGCGTCGCCCCCGCCACCAATCAACACGATCCGTGCGTAACGTTGAATGAATGTTCGCATTCGGCTATACTACGTGACAGCCGCGCGTGCGGTGTCTATAATGAAGCAGGTCGCGATGGAACAGCCCGCATCGGATTTCGACGGAGCCTGGAAGTACGCCCTGGCGCAGTACTTCGCACCATTTCTGGCCCTGTTCTTTCCGACGGCCCACGCCGCGATCAACTGGAGCCATCCCATTACCTTCCGCGACACCGAGCTCCAGCAGATCGCGCCCGAAGATCAGGAGGGCAAACAGCGCGTCGATACGCTGGTGCGCGTGCGCCGCCACGATGGCACCCCGGCCTGGGTGTTCGTCCATGTCGAGGTGCAGTCACAGCGCGACCCCACCTTTGCCGAGCGGATGTTTCGCTATCACGCCCGCCTGTATGACCGCGACCGCATCCCGGTGGTCAGCTTGGCGGTGCTAGGCGATGAGGAGCCAGCCTGGCGGCCTGACCATTTTGGCTATGCGCTGTGGGGCTGCGAGCTGGCCCTGCGCTTCCCAACCGTCAAGCTGCTGGATCTCGATCCCGCTGTGTTGGGGGTCACACCGAATCTCTTTGCGGCGCTCACGCTGCTGCACCGTGATGCTCAAGAGACACGCGGGAAACCCACCGAGCGGCTGGCGCGGAAGTTAATGCGCTATCGGTCGCTGCTGCGCCAAGGCTATACGGTCAGTGAGCTACGATCACTCCTGCGGCTGATGGAACACCTACTCCGGCTCGACCCGGAGCTTGCCCGCCAGGCGCGTGATGCGATGCGCCAGGTGGAAGTGGAGGAACTAGGCATGGACACCTTTGTGACAAGCTTTGAGGAAATTGGGCGGGCCGAGGGTCTGGCGGAGGGTCTGGCGGAGGGTCTGGCGGAAGGCGAGCTACGGGGGCAGCGCACCCTCATCCTGCATCTGCTCGGGCGCAAGCTTGGCCCGCTGAATGAGGCGATGCAGGCGCAGATTAATGCGCTGGCGGCGCAACAACTGCTGAGCCTGAGCGATGCGCTGCTCGACTTCACCGACCAGGCGGATCTAGTCACTTGGCTGGATCGCCCTGCCGCCCCATAGAAGCGCACCGGCGGGGCGTCTCTATGGGGCGGCACGCCCGCCATAGAACGTGGAGGAACTCGGGATGGACGCCTTTGTGACGAGTTTTGAGGAAATTGGGCGGGCGGAGGGTCTGGCGGAGGGCGCGCTACGGGGGCAGCGCACCCTCATCCTGCATCAGCTCGGGTGCAAGCTTGGCCCGCTGAATGAGGCGCTCCAGGCGCGGATCAACGCGCTGGCGGCACCTCAACTGCTGAGCCTGAGCGATGCGCTGCTCGACTTCACCAACCAGGCGGATTTGGTTACTTGGCTGGATCGGTACAGGTAGAGACGCCCCGCCGGGGCGTCTCTACGGGGCGCCACACCCGCCCCAAAAAAATTGCGACTCGCGCCTGCGGCGCGCTGGGGGAAAGGCTTCCCCCAGACCCCCTTCAGAATCCCGCAACCAGAAACCTACTCGTGGGTTGGCATGAGGGCAGCCACCACCCGCACCCCCACACTGTAGAAGTAATCCGACGGGTGATTCCTGCTCCGATACGCGCACCTGGCACGCCTCAGAAGGTCGCCCCACGCGCCCCCGCGCAGCACATACCGTTTCTCGGCACCTTTCTGCTCTGCTCCTCCAGACTCACGCCCCCATAGCTCGACGGTCGTTCCGTCACTACGGGTGTAGTCGCTTATCCAGGGTGTTGCCGTCCACTCAAAGACGTTGCCCGCCATATCCATGACCCCATAGGGGCTGGCACCTTCGGGAAAGCAGCCAATGGGCGTTGGTGCCCCAAAGCCACTTTCCAGCGTATTCGCCTTCGCTCCATCCCAGGCATTGCCCCACGGATAGACTCGTCCATCGGTGCCACGCGCAGCCTTCTCCCACTCAGCCTCGCTGGGCAGCCGTACCTCGTAGTCTAGCCGCGTTGAGAGCCAGCGACAGTAGGCGGTAGCCTCGTACCAGGTGACACCCACCACCGGCTGGTTATTCCCGTTGAAGCGTGGGTCTTCCCATAAGCGCGGTGCCAGCCACTTGTTCTGCTGCACCAGCGCCCAACCCGCGTCACTCCACCAGCGCTGCTCGCGGTAGCCGCCAGCATCAATGAACAAGCGCCACTGCGCGTTGGTCTCAGGGTGGCGGGCGATACGGAAGGTCTGCAACTCGACAGTACGCTGCGGCTGCTCATCAGAAGTGGCTACCGTGTCACTTAGCTTACTGCCCAACAGAAATGGCCCGCCAGGCACCTCGCACCAATCTGGCTCTAGCGCGCCCGCGCTGATCAGGCGGGGGTCTTCCATGCGGCCCAGGATGGTGCCCGCCCGCACGCGATCCGGCACCTCAAGCAGCGGCCCGCCGCGCAACTTCCCGCGCAGGAGGTCTTGCCACCCAGGGTTGGCCGCCGCCGCGCCCATGCAGCGGCGCAGCGCGGCAACCGTCTGGGGCCAGAGGTGGGTATAGCTAACGCCCTCTAGATTCTTGCGCTCGGCCTCGACCAGAATCGCACCGACCACCAGGACATTGGTGGCCCAGGCGCGGCTCCCCTGACGGTGTTGTCGTAGCAGTTGCTCGGCCAGTTCGGCGACGGTGCGCGCCTGGCCCTGCGCCACCAGCAGACTCACCGCCAACAGCAGCACCTCGCGCCATTGTGCGCTCGCCGCCTTGGCGAACAGCCGATTGAGCCGGTCACGCTCCATGCCCGCCCAGTCGCGATCATCCACCAGCCGCCGGGCTGCCAGGAACTCCTGGAAGGTGCGATGGGGGAAGCGGTAGGTGCGCGGGCCATGCTTCTGGAGCACGCCATTACTGTAGCGCCCGATATAGCCGCAGAGCCGCTCGGCCTCCTTGTAGGGCTCGGCGAGACCGTAGCCGCGCAGGACGCCCGCCGCCGTCTCGATGAGCAACCCCTCGGGTAGGTCGGCCCCGCCGCTGGCTGCGGCACCATCCTCCTCGCTTGTCGGCTCGCCCTGCTGCTGATGCACCACATAGGCCAGGTGGTTGAGCAGGTGGTCGGTGTCACGGGTGTCCCACTGGGGCAGACCCAACTGCTCCTCAAGGGCCGGTCGGCCCGGCCCACGCCGCCAGCGCCGCAGCAGCAGGTCTAGGCTCTCGGCATACAGATCCACGCGCTTCTCGGGCAGCCGCCCCTTCGAGGCGTGCAGGAGCGCCATCATCGTCAGCAGCAGCGGGTTGCCAGCCAGCCGCCGCAGGTCGTGCTTCTCGCGGATGGCCTGGCGCAGGCGCACGCGCAGGTCGTCATAGTCGCCGATCACCTCGCGCCCCTTGCGCCGCAAGGTTTGGTACCAGATGTCAATAAACTCCTGCTGGAGCGCGTCGGAGAAGGGGAGCAGCCGCTCGATGGGCCAGCCGACAAGCTGGCGTTTCGTTTCACCCTCATAGTCGAGGATGCGGCAGGTCACCACCAGCCGCCGCTGTCCGGGCAACTCAGCCAGGGCGGTGATCGCCGCCCGCACCCGGCGCAGCGGCAGCCCATCGGCGTCTGCGCCTACCTCGTCGAGGCCATCGAGCAGCAGCAGCGCCTCGCCCGCCAGCAGCCGCTCGCGCAGCAGCGGGGCGAG
>CAIWXH010000560.1 GCA_903916565.1 uncultured Oscillochloris sp.
ACAGGCCGCGATTCTCGAATTACAGGCCGTGATTCTCGAATTACAGGCCGCGATTCTCGATCTTACAGGCCGTGATTCTCGAATTACAGGCCGCGATTCTCGAATTACAGGCCGCGATTCTCGAATTACAGGCCGCGATTCTCGAATTACAGGCCGCGATTCTCGAATTACAGCCCGTACATGTAAACTAGCCAGGGAGAGCGACGCACTATGGTGCGTCGCTTCCCTGGCGTCGTTACGGTGCAGGCGTCGGTCGCGGGCCACCACCGAAGCCACCGGCCCCACCCGCAACACCGAGCTGCACATTGGTCGCCTCGATGGTGTCGCCATTGCGCGTACCAGCGACCACGACGCGCTCGCCGGGCTGTGCGTCGGCAAGCTGACCATCAACCTGCTTGCGAACCGTGCCACCCTGGGCCAAGCGCACCGTCACGCTCGTCCCATCGGCGGCCTTGATGATCAAGGTGTCGCCTGTCACCTTATCAACCGTGCCCACCGTGCCCCGACCGCCGGGTGCGCCGGGTGCGCCGCCGGGTGCGCCGGGTGTGCCGCCCTGGGCACCCGGCCCGCCGCGATCAGCGAAGAACTGTTGCGCGGCCTGGTTGCGCCGCTGCGCCCCCGACTGCACGCCTACCTGCTGCCCACCGAAGAACGCCGCCGCGCCGACCAGTACGACCGCAATCACCCACACGATCCGCTCACCCATACTGTTGTACTCCAAGATCTAAGCGAGGTGCCAGGTTTCAGGTTTCAGGTTTCAGGTCAAGCGTAGGCGTAAAGCATCCGTGCGTCACCTACGCATGGCGGTTGCAACGTCGCTCGCCGGGGGGCTGAAGCCCCCGGCTCTTGGGTGCGAAGCCTGCCTTCGCAGGCTCGTTGAGGCCGCGCAGGCGGCCTTCGCACTGCGTAGCCCGTGGCTTCAGCCACCGGGCTGGGGTTGGCAGGCGACGTTGCACCAGCCATGTCCCCATGTCCCCTTGTCCCCATGTCCCCATGTCCCCATATCCCCATGTCCCCATGTCCTATTCATAGCGCAGCGCCACAATCGGGTCAAGTCGCGCCGCACTACGGGCCGGCGCAATGCCGAAGAAGAGGCCCACCGCCAACGCAAAGCCAAAGGACATTAGGGCCACGTCCCAGCTCAGGCTTGCGGTTATCGCCCCGGTGAGATTCACCAACAGCGCGATGCCCGTGCCGATGATCAGGCCAATCAGCCCACCCGCGCCGCTCAGGGCGAGCGCCTCGAAGAGGAACTGGAGCATAATGTCACGCTCGCGGGCGCCAAGCGCCTTGCGTAGCCCAATCTCGCGGGTGCGTTCGCGCACCGAGACGAGCATGATATTCATAATGCCGATGCCACCAACCAGCAGCGAGATCGCCGCAATCGCCGCCAGGAAGAGCGTCAGCATCTGCGTCGTCTGGGTCACGGTCGCCAGAATATCCTGCTGGTTAATCGCGCTGAAATCGTCGTCGCTGCCGTCAAGCGCCAGCTTGTGCGCCTCGCGCATGACCGTCTGCGCCTCGGTGAGCGCCGCATTCACCGTCTCAGCGCTCGACGCCTGCACGACAATATTCGAGACGCTCCAACTGCCGCCGACCGCACGCGCCCCAAAGAGCTTGCGCTGCGCCGTCGCCAGCGGCACAATGGCGCCATCGTCCGACGAGCCAAAGCCGGTGCCGCCCGTACTCGTCAGCACCCCAACCACCTTGAAGCTCTGGCCGTTCACGCGCACTTGCTGATCGAGCGCACTGCCGTCGGGGAAGAGCGTCTTCGCGATGTTGGCCCCAAGCACAAGCACATTCTCAGCGACACGCTGCTGGTCGGCAGTGATGAAGCTGCCTTCGGCCACGGTCGTGTTGTGTACCGTCGCGTAGTCGGGGACAGCGCCAGTGATGCGGGCGTTCCCGTTGTTGCTGCCCGCGACCAACTGGGCGTTGCCGCCATACTCGGGCGAAACGCGGGCGATGCTGGGCGCCCGCGTCTGGTCAGCCAGTACCGTCGCATCGTTCATCGTCAGGCTCGTGCCGCCACCGACGGCCCCGCGCACGCCGCCGCTGCTACTCGCCCCGGCGCGAATCGTGATGATGTTGGCCCCATTGGCCGTGATCCGGCTGGTGATCGCCTGCTGCGAGCCACGGCCAATCGCCAGCAGCGCGACCACCGCCGCCACGCCGATCAACACGCCCAAAGCGGTAAGCAAGGTACGAAGCGGGTTGGCGCGTAGGGTTGCCAGCGCAAAGCGCAGCGTTTCACCCCAGCCAATGCCGCCGCGTAACAGATCGTCAATCTGTGCATCAAGGTCAGAGGTGACGGGTGCCGCCACCGGAGGCACCGTGATCGTCTTGCTACGGAGCTGTTTCGTACTCATCGTGCGGTCCTCCACTGCTTACGAAGCGGTAGCCGACGACGGGCAACGGGCAGCGGCCCAGTCGGAACACCAGCACCGTCGTGAGGCCAAGCGGTCGCGGTCGGCACATCGCGCACCAGCAGCCCATCACGGATCTCAAGCAACCGTCTAGCCTGCTGCGCGACATCAGGCTCGTGGGTTACGATCACCACCGTCATGCCGGCATGGTTGAGATCGGTGAACAGGCCCATAATCTCGGCGCTGGTCTTGGTATCAAGCGCGCCGGTCGGCTCGTCGGCCAACAGCAGGGCCGGTTGATTCACCAGAGCGCGGGCGATAGCGACACGCTGCTGCTGACCGCCGGACAGCTCGTGCGGCTTATGGTGCATGCGCTCGCCCAGACCCACGCGCTCCAGCGCGGTTGCCGCACGCTCGGCGCGCTCTTTGGGCGAGATGCCGCCGCGATAGGCCAAGGGCAGCGCCACATTCTGCAAGGCGGTCGCGCGGGCCAGCAAGTGAAACTGCTGAAAGACAAACCCGATCTTGCGATTACGCACCGCCGCCAACAGCGCCGGGTCAAGCTGCTCGACCGGCAGACCGTCGAGGACGTAGGTGCCAGCGGTGGCGGTGTCGAGGCAGCCGATCATGTTCATCAGCGTGGATTTGCCGGAGCCAGACGGCCCGATAATCGCGACAAACTCACCCCGCTTGATGTCGAAGCTCACCCCGCGCAGCGCGTGAACCTCGAACTCGCCCATATAATAGACCCGCCGCAGATCGCGGACGACAATCATCTCGTTCATGCCTATCTCCCTGGAGGCGGGCCACCAAGCCCACCACCGAGACCGCCCAGGCCACTATTCTGGCGCGTGCTGCTGCTGCTGGAAGTACTCGCGGCGGTCACCACCAGCGTGTCACCCTCCTGAAGACAGAGCGTGCCGGTGTCCACACAGCTTAGGATTTCGGTCTGCCCATTGCTGACGAGGCCGGTTTCGACTTGCACGGACACCGCTGGCTGGCCGACTGCCGTGCGAACCTGCACGACCTTATTGCTACCCTGACTCTGGATGGCCCGCGTTGGCACCAGCAGCGCGTTGGCCCGCTCTTCAACCACAATCGTGCCGCTGGCCGTCATGCCCACTTTAATGGGCTGCTTGCCGGGGCTGAAGCTGACCCGCACCGGGTAGGTTGCGACATTCGAGGTCACGGTCGCGGTGGGGGCAACAATCGTCACCGTGCCGCTAATCGTCACCCCCGTCAGCGCATCGAAGGTCACCACGACCGGCTGACCGACCGTCACCTTGCTCACATCGCTCTCGCTCAGGCTCAGATCAACATAGAGCGTCGAGGGGTCAATCACCGTTATCGTGGTGGCGGCGCCAGCGGTATCGCCGACGTTCACCAGCACATCGGAGACGACACCAGCGAACGGGGCGGTCAGGGTCGCATCCTTTAGATTGAGCTTGGCCTGCGCGAGCGCCACCTCAGCCTGGGCCAAACTCGCCTCAGCGCTGGCGATACTCGTGGCCGAACCGGGCTTCGTCAGTTGGTTCAGACTAATCTGCGCTTGCTCGACACTGGCTTGGGCCATCGTAAGCGTCGCCGCCGAAGCGGGATGGCGCAACTTGTTGAGGTTCGCCTGCGCCGAAGCGACACTCGCCCGCGCACTGGCGAGCTGGGCCTCAGTCGCACCAACCTGCACCGTCGCCAACTGCGTTTCGGCGTTCTTCAGTTGCGACTCGGCCTGGGCAACACCCGTAAGCTCATCCTGCTTCGCCTGCTCGGCGGCGACTTGGGCTTGCCGCAGACTCTCCTCGGCGCTACTAACGGCGCGCTGCGCGGCGGCCTCGCTATCCTTATTCGCCTGCGGCAGCCCGCCGGGGCCATTTGCAAGCTGAATGTCCTGCCAGTACAGCGTGCTGTAGCTATCTTGGGCGGTACGCAGATTATTGGCCGCCGTAGTTACGGCGCTCTCGGCCCTTGTTTTCGCTGAAGCGAGACTCACGCGCTGCGACTGAAGCGTAATCCGCGCTTGGTCGGCGCTGGCCTTAGACGAGGCGAGCGTTGCAGGCGTGGGGCCAGCCAGCAACTCGTTCAAGTTGGCCTGCGCGGAGGCAAACTGCGCCTCGGCGCTCGCCATATCGGTGGCGGTGGTATCGCCGGTGCGCGTCTTCGTCAGTGAAGCCTGGGCGGAACGAAGCTGCGCCTGGGCGGCGGCGATCTGATCTGGGGTCGCGCCCTCACCATTGGCGGCGGCAATGCCCGCCTGGGCCGACTTGAGATTCGCCTCGGCCTGCTTGACCGCCAAGTCGAGCTCGTCGGTATTGAGGCGAGCGAGCGGCTGGCCCACGGTGACGATGTCGCCGACCTTCACCAGCACTTCGGTGACCGTGCCCGCGACCGGGAAGGCCAGCGCACGACTCTGCACGGGCTTCACCGCGCCGCTGCCGGAAACCGAAACGCTCAGCGCACCACGACTAACGGTGGCGGTGCTGGTCGTCGCGGCGGTTGCGCCGCTGCGCGTGAACTGCCACGCGACGAAACCACCAGCCGCGAGGACCAAGATCAGCGGTAGCAACAGCCAGGGCTGAAAACGCCGCCCCCGACGGCTACCAAGCCGCCCAACCACCCGTGCCTCGGGCGATGACGATGTCGCGCTCATAGAATGCTCCTGCGATAGATGCGCCATGGGTACAAGGCGGTCGTGTGCCACAACGCCTGATCATAGGGTAACGCCTTGATGTTAAGATTCTGAGTAGATCGGAACAAGCTTCGGGGAAGCTAGGGCTACCTCAACCTCTAGTTACTGTCCAGCCCTCACCCCCCTGCCCCCTCTCCCTGAGCGGGAGAGGGGGAGCCGAACCTGTTCTGCTGCGGAATCTCCCCTCTCCCTGTAAGGGAGAGGGGCCGGGGGTGAGGGCGGTTCGGCGGCAAACGGTAAAACTGTTACAAACCTTGCATGCCACCTAACCCCTGACCCCTGACCCCTTGTCTTCGCTTGACACATCGCGTAAGCTAAAGTGGAAGCCCCTCGCATGCCTCCCTTTTATTCCTGCTTCGCGGCGCTGTAACAGTCAGACAGCAGCGAAGCTAAGAGCGCGTTATGCAAGCACTTATGATGCCCACTTCGCTCCGCACCCGCACACTATTGGCCATTGTGCTGATGCTCGTGCTGCTGGTCGGTGGCCTGCTGCTGGTGGCCGATTCGATCATCGGGCGCAGCTTTCGCGCCGTTGAGGATCGCAGCGTCCAGGAGCATGTGCAGCAGGCCGCCAACGCCATCAGCGATGACATTGCGCGGATTGACTCGCTTACCAGCGACTACGCACAGTGGGATGACACTTACACCTTTGTAACGAAGCCGACCCAGCGCTACATCGAGGTCAATAGCTCGGATGCGATCTTCGCCAATATCAATATCTCGTACATCGCCTTTGTGAATACCGCCGGCGAGATCGTCTATGCGCGCGCCTTCAACCATGAGACCCAACAGGTGGTAGAGCCGCCTGCCGAGCTGAAGCGCTTCGATGGTGCGAATGCACGGCTGCTTCAGCACGCCGATAGCTCCACGCATCTAGCCGGGCTACTCGTACTCGCCGATGGCCCAATGCTGCTCTCGGCGTGGCCCATCCTCACCAGTAAAGGCACCGGCCCACCGACCGGCACGCTGCTGATGGGCCGCTGGCTTGATGCCCGCGAGGTCGCACGGCTCACCGCCAGCACGCGCTTGCCGCTCACGGTGACGCGGCTCGACGACTCGCACATGGCGGCAAACCTTCAGCGCATGAGCAGCGAGGTCAGCGCCGAGCAGCCGATTGTGACTAGCCTGCTCGATAGTCAGCGGATCATCGGTGCCACCCAGATCACGAATCTCCTTGGCGGCGCTGGTGTTCTGCTGCACATCGAACTGCCCCGCGAGATCTTCCTGCTGGGGCAGCAGGCCACGCATGAATACACGCTGGCTCTACTCGGTGCCTGCATCTTCTTCGGTGCGCTGGTCTTCTGGATGCTTGAGCGCACGGTGCTGGCGCGAACGATCACGCTCAGCGCCCAAGTTGCGGCGGTGGATGTCAGCCGACCCGACGCGCAGGTGACGATTACGGGCCGTGACGAGATCAGCCAGCTCGGCGGCGCGATCAACCAGATGCTCGGCGGGCTGGCCCAGGCCCAGCACCAGATCGCCGAAAGCGAACTGCGCTACCGCCAGTTGATCGAGCTAACCCCCGACACGATTATTGTTCACGATGGGCGGCACATCCGCTATATCAACCCTGCGGGCGCCCGCCTGCTGGGCGACGGCACGCCTGCAACCAGCATCGGGCAGCCGGTCGAGGCGACGATCAGCGGGTTGCGCCCCCACACCGATGGCACCCCGCTGCTGGTCGAGCGCATGCTGACGCAGCCGGATGGCATGACCATCGAAGCCGAGCTGATTGTGCTGCCCTTCCGTGACCGCGACACGCCCGCCATTCAGGTGGTCGTACGGAACATCACCGAGCGCAAGCAGGTTGAGCAGGCGCTCCGCACCGCGAAAGAGGCCGCCGACGCCGCGAACCGCGCCAAGAGCTATTTCCTGGCGACGATGAGCCACGAGCTACGCACGCCGCTGACGGCGATTATTGGCTACGCCGAACTGCTTGACGACATGCTCTGCGACACCGCCAGCAGCGATGTCCTCCGTGATCTCAACCGGATCCACAGCGCAGGCACGCATCTGCTGGCGATCATCAACGATGTCCTCGATGTCTCGAAGATCGAGGCCGGACGCATGCTCATTGACTGCGCCCCGGTTACGCTCGACCCGCTGCTCCAGGCCGTCACCGATACGATCCTGCCGCAGGCCAAGCAGAACGCGAATCGCTTCGAGCGGTATGGCGGCGCTGCGGCGGGCGTGATGGAGACCGACCCGGTGCATCTACGCCAGATTTTGATTAACCTGCTCGGCAACGCCTGCAAGTTCACCCAAGCGGGGCTGGTCACGCTCACGGTAAGTGTGCAACCCGACACGGCGGGTGCCGAACAGATCGTCTTTGCGGTGAGCGATACGGGCATCGGGATGCGCCCCGATCAACTGGGGCTGCTCTTCCGTGACTTTGGACAGATCGACGCCTCGACCACGCGCAAGTATGGTGGCACCGGGCTGGGGCTGGCCCTGAGCCAGCGTCTAGCGCGGCTGATGGGCGGCGAGATTACCGTCACCAGTGCGCCGGGGGTGGGTTCAACCTTCACCCTGATCCTGCCCCGCAAGCTGATTGTGGGTGCCACTTCGCCCATGCCCAACCCAGGCGCAGCGCTCCAAGCGGCCTCGCCAGCCTCCGTTGCCACGCTTGCGACCCAGCTTGTGCTGGTCATTGACGACGACCCCAACGTGCGCGACCTGCTGCCACGGGCGCTGGCCCGCGCCGACGTTCACTTCGAGACCGCAGCGAGCGCCGCCGATGGGCTGGAACTGGCGATGGCGCTGCTGCCCGACCTGATCATTCTTGATGTGCAACTACCAGATTTCGACGGCTGGACGGTGCTGAGCCAGTTGAAAGCCGACCCCACGACCCACGCGATCCCGGTGCTGATGCTCACCATTGATGCGGGCGCCGAGCAGAGTATGCTGCAGCACGTGGCAGGTGTCATCCACAAGCCGGTCGAGTTGGAGCAACTGGCGCACAAACTGACGGCCCTACTGGATAAGGAGGCCACACCCTCGCTGGTACTCGTGGCGGATTCGCAAGGCTTGGCGGAGCGACAGACGGAGGGGCAGCATGACCCGCATTCTGCTGGTTGAAGATGACGGACTGATCCGTGAGATGACCCAGATCTATCTCACCCGTGTCGGCTTCGAGGTCGTCACGGCAGAGGATGGGGTGCAAGCCCTGCTGCTGGTGGGCCGCGCCCAGCCGGATGTGATCTTGATGGATATGGGGCTGCCCAAGCTGAATGGCTGGCAGACAACCCAGCGCTTGCGCGCACGGCCCGAGACGGCGCGGATTCCGATTATTGCCCTGACCGCCTATGCGATGGAAGATGATCAGCAGCACGCCTTAGCGATTGGCTGCGATGCGTTCGAGTCCAAGCCGATTGACTTTGAGCGGCTGCTGACGAAGATCCATGCGCTGATCGCGCTTGACCATGCGCCCCAGCCTTGACCGACAGGGGACAACCGCTTGCCGATCTGTTCGCCACCGCACCCCCGGCCCCTCTCCCGCACGGAGAGAGGGGGCTGGGGGTGCGGTGGCTGGGGGGCGGGGCAGCAGTCCTGTCCTTATTTGAAAAGTATTGCGCCTAAGACCTTGGCTAACACCCATAGATCTGGTTGAGGCGGATCAGTTCACGCTTATGCACCGTGTCGGCGAAGAGCGTGATGTCACTGACGCCGCGTAGCGCATCATACCCCTTGAGCAGGAACGTGTGACCTGCCTCGATGCCCGCCAGCGATGCCAGCGGCCGTGAACTGTGCAGACCAACCCCCAGGAAGTGCGAGCGCGAGAGGCGATAGACATTGTGCAGGCTGCTGTTGACCAGATTCAGCTGCTGGAGGCGGGCAGTGTAGTTGTCGGCTACGCGATAGGCCCGATCATACGTAGCCTCATCAAATTCGATCCCCACCCCAAGCTCGATCATCAGCTTGGTCAGACCGTCATCAAGCGCATTCGTCAACTCCAGCAGCGACAAGACCTGCTGGACATCGTTCAGGTGAACGCCCGGTAGGATCTGGATGAAATGGTGGATGCGGCGCGCGTCCTCGTCACGGTCGCTGAAATCGCGGGGGCCATACATCTCGGTGAAGAAGAACTCACCTACGGCATCGTACTGCGGAATCGCGGCCAGATCGTGATAGTCGCGCCTGAGGCGGTTCGACTGAAAAATCTGGAGCGCGAGGCGATGTTGCTTGAACGTCGTCGTCATAGTACAAATCACAGCGCACAGCTCTCAGCTCAGGTTAGGCGGTCAAGTTGAACACGGGCGCGAGCGGCAAGGTCGCCACTGGCATCAATCTGAAGCACCGTCTGGTAGGCGCTAATCGCCTCGGCGGTGCGGCCCAGATCTTCGGCGGCAAGCCCGCTGTAGAAGATCGCCTCGACAAAATTTCCATTGGCCTTAATCGCCTCGCGGAAAGCAATGAGCGCCGGATCGAGCCGCCCCTGCGCGTAGTAGGCCCGCCCCAGCCAATAGGACGCCTCGGGAAAGTTGGGCTGAAGCTTCGCCGCACGGTTGAGGTCGTTGATCGCGTCGTCGTAGTTGCCGTTCTGGATGTGCAGCACGCCGCGCCGAAACTGGGCTTCGGCGATATTTCCATTGGCGCGGATCGAGCGATTATAGGCGATCAGCGCCGTATCGGAGCGCCCATCCTCCTGCAACAGCTTGCCCTGGAAGAGCAACGCCTCGGCGTAATTCGGGCGCTGGCCCAACGCCGTACTCACGGAATCAAGGGCTGCGACCCGATCGCCTTGGGCGTAATGGGCCTGGGCTAGGCCCAAGTACAGCTCGGGAAAGTCGGTCTTCCTCAGCTCAAACGCGGCATTGTAACGTTCGATGGCCCCGGCGTAGTCCTTGCGGCGCAACAGGCTCTCGGCAAGCCAAAACTGAGCCTCGGGGCTTGTTGCCCCATCAGGGAGGCGCGCCGCCGTCTCGAAGTAGCCGTAGGCCACACCCCAGTTACCCTGCCCGACCGCCGACAGACCAAGGCCGAGTTGTCCAGCCAGCCGGTTGCCGTCGATCTGGAGCGCCTGTCCATAGTAGGTATTTGCCTCGACCAGATTCTGGCGGCCCCGCGCAAGGTCGCCGAGGGCCACCAGTGCCGAGGCCCGCAGGGCGGCCAGTTCGGACGTTGCGGGGTTTTCGGTCAGGGCGATGACCCGACTCTGCGCTTGGTTGGCCGCATCGTGCCGACCACGGGCCTCATAGGCTAAACCAAGCTTATAGTGGAGCGCCGGGAAGTCCGGTCGCAACTTCATGGCCTCGCTGTAGGCTTTGATCGCCTGATCGACGTTCTTATTCGCGCTGGCCGCGTCACCAATGGCCTCAAGGCGCTGCGGATCGCGGAGACCCTGGTTCATCGCCTCGCTATAGGCTTGGCCGGCCTGACGCGGGTCATGGAGCTGATTCTGGTAGAGATCCGCCAGGGCCAGGTGGGCGTCAAGATTGGTCTGATCGTAGTCAATAGCCTGACGTAGCGACTGCTCGGCGGTGATGTAAGCGCTCTGGCGGATCAAGCTCTGACCAAGCTCGAACGCAGCCGTGGTGTTGCGCTTGTCAAGGGTCAGCGCATCCTGGTAGGCGCTGATCGCGGCCTCAGCGCGACCAGAGTCATTGTAGAGGCGGGCTAACTCAATCGCCGCCGCAGCATCGGTGGTGCTTAGGGGAATGAGCATCTGCGCCGCCTCCGGCCAGCCGCCACTACCGCTGAGACGCAGCGCCTGGGCCAAGGCGAGCACACTCTGCGGGCCAGGCAGCGTCTCAAGCAACGCCCGCCGCTGAGCGATGGCGGCGGGCCAGTCGCCCCGCTCTTCAGCAAGCCGCGACAACTCGACCCGGGCTGGGAAGAAGGCGCTGTTGCGCCCAAGCGCCTGGTTGTAAAGTTCGGTGGCCCGCCCAACGTCGCCCTGGTCGTGGGCCACCAGACCTTTGCCGAAGCAGCCCTCGGGCTGCTGGGGTGCCAGACTGATCGCCTGGTCATAGCTCTGATTGGCGGCGTCGAACTGGCCGAGCAGGCGCTGGGCACGCCCCAGCGCCAGATGCAAGGCCGGGTTGTTCGGCTCGACCTTCATCAGCGGCTGGAGCGTGTTAAGGGTTACGCTGGACGTACCCCCAGTGCTGAAGAGCGCGCTGAAGAAGTCACGCTTCTGGCTGCCGCCCCGCTCAAGCTCGGCGCTGACTAGCGCCTGGTAATAGCGCTGGCGCTCGACCTGGCGCTCGGCCTGCTCGGCCTGACCAGCGGCGACCAAGCCCGTGCTTACAAGGGCCGCACTCTCGGAGGTCGCACGGCGGCGCCACTGGGTCACCTCAAGCTGGCTTAGGTCGGCGGCGCTGCTCAGTTGATCGCGGATGGGACGAACGCTGTCAGCCGCCAGCGGCCTAGCGGCCTCTAGTTCCCAGACCACCGGCCCCTGCGCGAAGAGGCGACGGGCTAGGCTGAGGAGTGCCTGCTGCTCGCTGATCAGCGCCTCGCTGTGCTGCTTGACCATCTCGCGGTAGACAGACGGAACGAGGTTGGCGTCGGTGTGATGCCGCTTGTCAGCGGCCTCAATGGCCGCAGCCGCAGCGTCAAGACGCCCGCTATCGCGGTAGGCGGTCGCCAGGTCAAGCAGCAAAGATGTACTGGCAGGCATGAGGTTGCGCGCCTGCTCAAATGCAGTAACCGCATCGCCGGGGCGCTGCGCGCGCAGAGCGAGCGTGCCCAGGTTGGCCCGCAGCACGCCCAAGTCACGGCCCCCGAGCAGGCGCACGGCCTCGGCAAACGCCGTGAGCGCCGCAGGGTCGCCCGCATCGAGGAGGATCGCGCCCAGATTATTGACGAGGAGCGCCCGCTCGTCGCTCGGTTCAACCAAAGCCAAGCGATACTCGGCGGCGGCCTCAGCCGTAAAGCCACGCGCCCAAAGGGTGTTGCCGCGCAGCGCACGGGGCAGCGTTGCGCTGAGGCTCGGATAATCTTGCAGCAGCCGGTCAAACTGGCTGATGGCTTGGTCGGGCTGACCGTAGGCGTAGTTGTAGAGCGCCGCAACCAGCGGCACCAACACGGCCTGCCCATTGACCGGCTCGCGGGTGAGCGTGTAGCTGCGCGGCATGGCGAAACGGCCCAGATAGCCCGTCCAACCGTTTGGCGCGTATGGCCCCGTGGGCGTATAGATCAGGCGGGGACTCAACGTCGGGTTGTCGAGTACCCCGCCTGGCTCAACCACGCCCCAGATCAGCAGATCAGCGCCCTCGGTAGTCGCCAGCGCAAGGGCCGCGTCGGCGGTGGCGGGGGTGCTAGAGGCCACGGCAACGGTCATCGCACCGCCGCGCTGCTCACCAAGAAGGCGAACCAACGCGCTGGCGACATTGCGGCCCGTCTGGCCGTCTCCCCCATCAGCAAAAGGGGCCACGACGACCACAAAGCGCTCGGGCGTGCGGGCCGTCAGGAGATTGTAGAGGGTCGTGCCGCCAACCAGGGCGACGAGCAGCAGCACCGTGACGAGCGCAACACGAAACACCCGCCGCCGATAGATTGGGGCAGGCGGCTCAGGCTCCTCGGGCAGTGCCGCCACCGTGGTGCCGTCCTGCTCCTGCGTTTGCATCTCGATGGTGTCCGGGGCAGCGTCAGTCTGCACGGGGCGGGTCGCAACCTCGCGGCGGTGCCAGCGCCAAGGCACCACCCGCACGCCGATGATGCCAACTGCCACGACAGTCAGTACAATCAGGAGCAGCAGCGTATCCATCGAATCGGGCTCCTTCGCGTCTGCAAGGGGTCTTCAGCTTGCACAGCTATGGCCTATTGTAAGCGATTGTGCCCGGAGATCAAGACGGTGGATGGCAGGCAGCCGCCAGCATGTGCGGAGGGAGGAACGTACCTACACCGTCCGTGGCGGGCCATCAAGCGGCGGCAGGTCGTCGCCGAGGCTGATGAGGTAGGTACTCATGTGACGCTGCTTGGCCTGCTGCTTCATCTCGGCGACGCAGCGGCCCAAATCCTCAAGGTCGTTGAAGCGCCTGGGGGTATGGATGGCACCGCCGATTGCGAGCGCCATCAGCTCGAAGCGGCGCAACTCACCGTCGCGGTCAATCGTCTCGATATAGCCCAGCGCACGGTCAGCCTCATCGTACAGGGCGGGCGCAAGGGCATCAAAGTGGGCGATGGCGACCCGACAGAGCGCCTCGGCCCGCTCGGGCGCACAGATCAGCGCGAAGTCGTCACCACCAATATGGCCGAGAAAGACCCCTTGCTCAGCGGGTTCACTGATCGTGACCCGCAGCGCATCGGCCAAGGTGCGAATGGCATGGTCGCCCCGCGCAAAGCCGTAAATATCGTTGAAGGCTTTGAAGTCGGTCAGGTCAAAGTGGAGCAGGGCGAAGGTAGACGCCCGCCGCTGGCGGTAGCGAATCTCCTCAGTCAACAGACTATTGCCCGGCAGCCCAGTCAGCGGGCTATGCACAGGCCGACGCGCGGCACGGCGTAGGTGGCCCTTGATGCGCGCAAGCAGCTCATCGCCGATCACTGGCTTAACGACATAGTCATCGGCGCCACTCTCGAAGCCGCTGACCAGATCGGCAGGGGCGACCCGCGCGGTGACCACAATCATTGGAATATGCGCCGTGCGCGTATCGTTACGCAGTTGGCGCAGCGCTTCGTAGCCATCCAGATGGGGCATCATAAGGTCAACCAGCATCAAGTCGGGCATGTGTTCCTGCGCGAGACGCACCAGGGTATGCCCATCATTGGCGGTGAGTACATTGTAGCCAGCGCCAATGAGCAGCATCGTCAGCAAACGGCAAAAATCGGCATCGTCATCACCGACGAGGATGGTGGGGTGCGCGTGGCTCATGCCCCGCTGATGTTCGGCAAATGCCTGATGTAGCACGTCTTTTCCGGGCAGAGGCTGTCGTGCGTCCTGTTAGGCTTGCTGCGCCGGCCCATGGCCGATCTGCAACAAAATCTTCAGGGCGCCGGGGGCAGCAGCGAAGGCGGTTAGCGCCTCAGCGAGGGTGTAGCGAGCGCTGATCAGGGGCGCAGTCTCGATAAGACCACGTTCGAGCAGGCGCAGAGCGGGGGCAAAGGGACCGCAGCGTGAGCCGAGGAGCTGCACTTCGTCGATCACGAGCGTCGTCAGATTCAGCTCAGACGGCGCGTTGAAGGTGCTTTTGAGGAGGAGGTGCCCGCGTGGGCGCACCAGACTGCGGGCCGTCGCGAGGCCAGCGGGCTGGCCCGTGCAGTCAATCACTAGGTCGAATTGCTCACCAGCAAGAGCATCGGCGGTACAGCAGCGTACGCCCTGACGCTGGTACAGCCCCCAGCGCTCGGGGTGGCGCCCAACCAGCGTTACAGCGCAGCCGGGGAGACGCAGCACCTGAACAATCATCGCCCCGAGCTTGCCATCGCCAACCACGGCGACCCGCTCGGTGGGCCGCACGTGATGCTGCTCAAGGATCTCCAGGGCGGCGGCCAGCGGTTCAACGAAGACCGCCGCCTCGTCGGTGACGCCTTCGGGCACGGTATGGAGACAGGCGATGGGCAGCGAAAACAGATCCGCCATCACGCCGTCGCGCCGGTCAATGCCGAGGGTGGTCCGCTGCGGGCAATGGGTGTAGTCGCCCCGGCGGCAAGTCGGGCACTCCAGACACGCCGCGTTAATCTCGCCGACGACACGCCGCCCATACCACGCCTGGTCGGCGCAGCCAACGACCGTGCCGACAAACTCGTGGCCGAGAACGCCGTGAAAGCCCATATAGCCACGGGTAATTTCGAGGTCGGTGTTGCAAATACCCACCAGATGCGGGCGAATCAACGCCTCGCCGGGCGTAAGGCGCGGCTCGGGGTAGTCATGCGTGAAGTGCAGGGTACCGTCGAAGACAAGAGCGTCCATGATGCCTCGGCTGGCTTGGCGCGGGCCGTAAGTTCATACGATTATACTATAAGACAAGGTTGCAGGTGCCAGGTTGCAGGTGCCGGGGGACTGAAGTGCCCGGCGCGCTCGCGGCGAAGCCTGCCTTCGCAGGCTCCGCGAGGCCGCGCAGGCGGCCTTCGTCCCGCGTCGCCCGTGGCTTCAGCCACCGGGCGCGTGGCGGTTGCAACGTCGCCCGCCGGGGGACTGAAGGCCCCGGCGCGCTCGCGGCGAAGCCTGCCTTCGCAGGCTCCGCGAGGCCGCGCAGGCGGCCTTCGTCCCGCGTCGCCCGTGGCTTCAGCCACCGGGCGCGTGG
>CAIWXH010000561.1 GCA_903916565.1 uncultured Oscillochloris sp.
CCCTCAAGGGGAGAGGGGAGATTCGGCATCAGGAAGCGTTCTACTCCCCCTCTCCCGCTCAGGGAGAGGGGGCTGGGGGGTGAGGGCTGGCGCGGCAACCGGACGTTGCAACCGCCATGGCATCAGCCCTACCCCATTTGCCCATGCGCCCCCAGGCTGCTATCATGCGCGGGTTACCTGCTAGTGGGGCACCACCATGATCTGGACTATTTCCGACCTTCACCTGTCCCACGCCCAGCCGAAGCCAATGGACATCTTCGGCCCCCACTGGAAGGATCACCCCGAGCGCATCGCCGCCGCGTGGCGCGCCCGCGTCGCCCCCGACGATTGTGTCCTCATCGCGGGCGACATTTCGTGGGCCATGAAACTGCCGGACGCCCTGGTCGATCTGCGCTGGATCGACGCCCTGCCCGGTCGCAAGGTGCTTATTCGTGGCAACCACGACTACTGGTGTACGCGCAGCGCCAAGCCCCTACGCCCGCATCTGCCCCCCAGCCTCACGCTGCTTGGCGCTGACGCCTGCGACATCGGCGAGGCGGTGATCTGCGGCACCCGTGGCTGGATCACCCCCGAGACCCCTGGCTACACGCTCACCACCGACGCCCCGATCTACCAGCGCGAACTGGGCATGCTCGACCGCGCCCTGGCCCACGCCAGCCAGCTCGCCAACGCGGCCAAGCCCATCGTGGTCATGATCCACTACCCACCCTTCATCAACCAGCAGCCTACCGCCTTCGCCCAGCGCATCGCCGCCGCCCCCGGCGTCCGTGCCTGCATTTACGGCCACCTCCACCGCAAGCAAGACCACGACAACGCCGTCAACCGCACCATTGACGGCGTCAGCTACCAGCTCACCGCCGCCGACTTCCTCGGTTTTGGCCCCGTGGCCGTGCGCGGGTTGTAGGGGCATCGGTTAGGTTTTTGCCTCGCGCAAAGTCGCCAAGTACGCAAAAGCGTAAAGCATGATCCGCTTTGCCGCTTTGCCGCTTTGCCGCTTTGCGCGAATGATCGCGACCTAAAATCGAAACACAAACGTTCGATAAAACTGGACAACCCCCCTTATGTCTGGTATAATACGAAGCGACATTTAACGCATTACAAAGCGGTGGAGTACGATATGGAGATTGGAATTGTCCGGCCCGTCAACATCACCACCGAGGTGCGTACCGCTTACTTGAGCTACGCCATGAGCGTCATCGTGTCGCGTGCCCTCCCCGACGCACGCGATGGGCTCAAGCCAGTGCAGCGGCGCATCCTCTACGGTATGTGGGACATGGGCTTCCGCAATAATCAGCCCTATAAAAAGAGTGCCCGTATCGTCGGCGATGTGCTTGGCAAGATGCACCCCCACGGCGACTCGTCGGTCTACGATGCGCTCGCCCGCCTGGCGCAGCCCTGGAATATGCGCTACCCCCTGATTGACGGCCAAGGCAATTTTGGCTGCTTCACGGGCGACACCAAGCTTAAGCTCCTTGACGGCACCGAGCGCAGCTTTGCCGAGCTTGCCCAGCTTCCGCCTGACCAAATCTTCTATGTCTACTCGGTCAATCAGCACGGCGACATCGTCATCGGCGAAGGGCACCACTCGCGCATAACCCACCGCGAAGCCGAAATCATTGAACTGACGTTCGATGACGGCTCGACCGTGCGCTGTACGCCCGACCATCGCTTTATGTTACGTGACACGAGCTGGAAGCAGGCGCAGGATCTCACCATCGACGATAGTCTGATGGCGGGCTACTTTGATACCGCGCCGGTGCGTGAGCGCACCAATGACTATCTGCGCGTCCTCCAGCCACGTACCGGCCGCTACGAGTTTGTGCATCACTTGGCCGACAACTACAATGTCGAGCGTGGTCTTGCGGCTCCCGTCAGCGGCTCGTTTGTGCGTCATCACGGCAACTTTAACCGCTTTGATAACCAGCCGACCAATATTGTGCGTATGGCTTGGTTGGAGCATATGCACCTTCATGCGGAGCATGCCCGCGAATTGTGGGCGAGTGAGGCGTTTCGCCAGCTTCAGCGCGAGGGGGTGCAGCACTACTATGCGGCTAACCCCGAGGCCATCGAGCAGCGCCGCCAACGGGCGCGCACGCGCAACAGCGATCCGGCTTTTCGCGCCGCGAATGGCCCGCGTGTCGCCACCGCCTTACGTGCGCGTTTCGCCGCCAATCCTGAGCTTTCACGCCAGGTTGGCGACCAGATGCGAAAGCTCTGGCAAGACCCCGAGTATCGGGCACGGATGCACGAGGCGCTCCGCAACGCCGCCCGCCGCACGCTCAGCGCGGAGGAGCAGGCGCGTATCGCCGCCCTTATCGGTGCGAAGAGCCGGGCGATGTGGGCCGATGATACGCTGCGGGCGCGCATTAGCGCCGCCATTGCTCAGGCGATGAGTGCCCCCGAGGTGCGTGCCGCCCTCCGTGAGCGCACCCGCCGACTCTGGCGTCAGGAAGGCTACCGGGCGCGTTTCGCCGCTGATCATCATCGCCGTATGGCCCACACGCTCTGGGCACGCCCCGCAACCCGGACACTGCATCAGCGCAAGATCGCGGGCCAGTGGGCTGATCCGGCCTTCCGCGAGGCCCAACGCAGCGGGGTACGCCGCAGTAACGCCGCACGGCTCGCCGCCAACCCCGCGCTGATGCAAGAGCTTACAGCCCAGGCGTCGATCAGCCTCCAGCAGCGCTGGGGCGGCAATGAGCATCGTCTCCAGGTCATGCGTGCCAAGATCGCTGGCTATGTCGCCCGCCTGCTCGCTGAGGTTGGTAAGGACGGGGTGACGCCTGACCTCTACGATTCGCGGCGGGATGCCAACTGGATTCCGCGTTTTGGCAAGGCGCTGGCCTACTTTGCCAACTTTGACGAGATGGTGGCGACGGCGGCGACCCATAATCACCGCGTTGTCAATATCAAGCGTCTTGTCGAGCGGGTCGCGGTGTACGACATCACCGTTGATGAGCATCATAACTTTATGCTCGCCAACGGCTGCATCGTCCACAATAGCGTTGACGGCGACCCACCCGCCGCGATGCGCTATACCGAGGCCCGCCTCGCGGCGATTGCCGAAGAGTTGCTGTTTGATATTGAGAAAAATACCGTCGATTTCCGCGATAACTTCGATTCTTCCTACCGCGAGCCGACCGTCCTGCCCGCGCTGCTGCCCAACTTGCTGCTCAACGGCGCAGCCGGCATCGCCGTGGGTATGGCGACGAACATCCCCCCCCACAATCTGCGTGAGCTTTGCGATGCGATCAGTTACCTGATTGACAACCCCGAGGCCACGGTCGAGGATCTGATCAAGTTCATCCCCGGCCCCGATTTCCCCACCGCCGCCAGCATCCTTGGCACCGAGGGTATCTTGGCCGCCTACTCGACCGGGCGCGGCCAGATTACGCTGCGCGCCAAGCCCCATATTGAAGAGGCCGCACGCGGCGCCTTCAATATCGTCATTACCGAGTTGCCCTATCAGGTCAATAAGGCCCGTCTGCAAGAGCGCATCGCCGAGCTGGTCAAGGATCGTAAGATCGAGGGCATCCGCGATGTGCGCGACGAGTCCGACCGCGCCGGGATGCGTCTGGTCATTCTGCTCAAGCAGGACGCGCAGCCCCGCAAGGTGCTCAACGCGCTCTACAAGCACACCCAGATGCAGACCACCTTCGGCATCAATATGCTCGCCTTGGTCGAGCGCGGGCGCCAGCCGAAGGTGCTGACCCTCAAGCGCATGCTGCAGGAGTATGTCGCCCATCGGCAGGAGGTCATTCGCCGCCGCACCGAGTTCGACCTTGAGAAAGCGCGTGCGCGCGCCCACATTCTCGAAGGGCTGAAGGTCGCCCTCGACAATATTGACGAGGTGATCCGCCTTATCCGCGAGTCACGCTCCACCGAGATCGCCCGCAACAATCTGATCAACACCTTCACGCTCAGCGAGATTCAGGCCAACGCCATCCTTGAGTTGCAGCTTCGCCGCCTCGCCGCCCTTGAGCGTAAGAAGATCGAGGACGAGTACAACGAGGTGCTGAAGCTCATCGCCGAGCTTGAGGATATTCTCGCCAGCCCGCGTCGGGTGCTGCAGATGATCCAGGCCGACCTGACGATGCTCAAGGAGAAGTACGGCGACGAGCGCCGCACGCGCATCGTCCCCGATGTCACGGGCGAGGTTTCCGACGAGGATCTGATCCCCGATATTCGGGTGCTGATCAGCTTCACCGACCGGGGCTACATCAAGCGCCAAGCCGCTGACACCTACCGCACCCAGCGCCGAGGCGGGCGCGGCATCAAGGGCATGGTCACCCGCGAACAGGATCTGGTGCGCCACCTGCTCACCTGTAGCTCGCTCGACAATCTGCTCTTTTTCACCGACCGAGGCAAGGTCTATCAGCTCAAAGCCCACGAGGTGCCCGACAGTTCACGCACCGCCAAGGGGCTGCCGCTGGTCAACCTGATCAGCCTTGAGGCGGGCGAACAGGTCACGAGTATGCTGGCCGTCCCCGATTTCAACGGCGAATACCTGGTAATGGCGACCCAGCGCGGCAAGATTAAGCGCACCCTGCTGCGTGACTATAGCCAGGTACGCTCGAATGGCCTGATCGCGATTGGCCTGGAAGATGGCGATGTGCTGGGTTGGGTGCAAGTTAGCCAGGGCAACGAGGACATTCTGATGACCACGGTGCGGGGGCAGACCACCCGCTTCAAGCAGAGCGAGGTGCGCTCGATGGGGCGTCCGGCCACCGGCGTCAACGGGATCAACCTCGACGACGACGACCGCGTGATCAGCATGCAGCTTGTCTTGGCCGACTACGACCTATTCGTCGTCACCGCACGCGGCATCGGTAAGCGCACCGCGCTGGCGGACTATCCCACCAAAGGCCGTGCCACCCGTGGCGTCATCACCATGAAGCTCCGGCAGGGCGACGAGTTGGCGGGTGCCACGATTGTCACCGCCCACTCGCTGCTTACCTTCATCACCGCTGGCGGCATCGTGATGCGTACCACCGCCGACGATGTCGCGCAGCTTGGCCGGATTACGCAGGGCGTGATCGTGGTCCACCTCGACTCCGGCGACCGCGTCGCCGCCCTCTCGGTTGAAGAGCCTGAGGAGCTGGACGCCGCCCCGCCAACCTTGATCAGCCCCAACGGAGCCTGAGCGAACGCCGCCTGCCGGGGGGCTGAAGCCCCCGGCTCTTGGGTGCGAAGCCTGCTTCAGCAGGCTGGTTGAGGCCGCGTAGGCGGCCTTCGCACCGCGTAGCCCGTGGCTTCAGCCACCGGGCGTGGGTTGGCGGACGACGTTGCATCAGCCCCAAAAGCCCTGTCAGGTGCAAGCACCTGACAGGGCTTGAGCGTTGCGCCCACGCCACAGCTCAGGCCACGCCCTCACGGGACAGCAGCAGGGGCACCGGCATCTGGCGGAGCCGTTCGCTCAGGCGCAACGTCGCACCCTCACGGCGGATCAGATCCACAAAAACATCAACCAACTGCGGGTCCCACTGGATCCCGCTGCCACGGGTCAGGATACCCAGCGCCGCCTCGACCTCCATCGCGGGCCGATAGGCGCGGTCGGCGGTCATCGCCTCGAACGAGTCCGCAATCGCCAGGATCCGCGACTCAAGCGGAATGCGTTCGCCAGCCAAGCCACGCGGGTAGCCCCGCCCATCCCAACACTCGTGATGCGCCTCAATGATCGCCAGAGTCTGCCGCAGGCCACGCACCCGCTCGATGATCTTGACCCCAATCTGGGGGTGGCGCTGCATCATCGTAAGCTCGTCGGTGTCGAGCGCGCCGGGCTTCAGCAGGATATGGTCGCGGATGCCGATCTTGCCGATGTCGTGGAGCAGGCCCGCATAGTCGATGAGTTCGATGCGCTCGGGCGCGAGGCCCATAATCTGCGCCAGACGCACGGCGTAGCGCGTGACCTGGTGCGAGTGGCCGTAGGTGTAGGTGTCGCGGGCGTCAATCGCCTCGGCCAGCGCCTCGATGGTCTGCCGGTTCTGGTCTTTCAGCGCCTGGTACAAGCGTGCGTTGTCGAGCGAGGCCGCCACTTGGCTGGCGAAGATGCTCAACAGACGGCGCTCACCCGCATCAAAGGGTGCCTGCTCGGGGCGCCGGGCCAGATGGAGGTAGCCCACCGGGGCGTCATGGCTACGGAGCACCACGCCAATGAAGCGCGTCGCATCCTCGACACCGGGGCCACCAGCCAACCGCAGGTGAGCGTAGAGCAAGTCCTCGGTGCTGCACGCTGGGCGCAGAGGCGTCGAACCGCCCGCAGCGCCCCGTCCAGCCTGGGTTCGTCCGGCCAGCAACAGCAGATGCTCGTCGTCGGGGCGCAGCATCGAGAGGGCCAGGGCCGCAGGTGCGTAGCGTTGCCACAAGAACGCGACAATCTGCTCAACCTGAGTCTCAATCGCGAGGCTTGAGGCGATCACTTGGCTAAACTGGTACATAAAGACCAGGTCAGACAGGCGCTCTTTCTCCTGGCGCATCCGACGCAGCTCAAGGCACGAGCGTACGGTACGCAGCAGGCTCTCACTCTCGACGGGTTTGTCCAGATAGTCGAGGGCACCCAGCTTGAGGGCTTCGCGTGCCGTCTCGACGCTGGCGTGGGCAGTCAGCACCAG
>CAIWXH010000562.1 GCA_903916565.1 uncultured Oscillochloris sp.
AGTTCAGCGATGAAACGATGACGCGGTGAGGCGTTCCGTATCGCCTCATCGCCTCATCGCCTCATCGCCTCATCGCAAGACTGTAAAGCTGAATGTACCCATTTTGAAACATGCCTAAGGGCGAGTATATGGGAACCGGTAAAAAGACGCCAGCAGGCGAGCCGCATCGCCTCCCCTTCAGCGTTGTCAATCATCGCCCACCCCTTCACGCCCGGCTCCCAGTGGAAGGGCGGCGGGGATGTGCGGCGTCGTGGCGCGCAGCACGGGTCGCCCGGTAACGGCCAGTTGATCGAGCAGGGCGGCGGCCGCCGGTCCCGCGTCGTAGCCCGTAAACTCTTGCTGGAGCGCCTGGGCCCGCCGCCGATAGCGACCGTCTGCCAGCACCTGCCGCACGGCGCCACGGATCTGCGCGGGCGTCGGTCGATGGGTGTCCAGATTGATCCCGACCCCGCTCCAGCCGATTCGCGCACAGACTTCCGCCTTGTCCTCGCTCTTGCCCGCCGCGACCAGCGGAACACCGTGGGCGAGGGCGAGTTGAACACCGCCGTAGCCCCCGTTGGTGACCATCACCGTCGTGTGCGGGAGCAGGGCGTCATAGGGGAGGAATGGTGCCACCCGTGCATTCGCCGGGAGTTGGTCGCCCAGCCGGGCGACGGGTGCCCCCCCAGTTACTGCCACCACCAGGAGTGGCTCGTCAGCGAGCGCGTGCAGCGTGGGGAGGAGCAGCGCCTCGGGCGCGGTCGCCACGGTTCCCTGGGAGACATGGACGACGGTGCGGGCGGTCGCGAGTTCGGGCCACCAGACGGGCGGCGCAAACGGCCTGGTCGGCCCGCCAATCAGCGGGCCGACAAAATGGATTTGGGGCGGTAGCTGGCGGCGGGGATACTCGAAACTCGGTGTGGTTCCCTGGAGGTACAGGTAGGGCGAAAGCTGGAGATCGAAGAACATCTGCCCGTGCGGGAGGGGCGGCAGAGCCAGGGTCGCTCGCACGGTATTGGTGTAGCGGTTCACGGGGCGCATCAGAACCTGGGCGAAGAACCGGTGCATCAACCCGTAGGCCAGGCGGGTGAGAGGGGTGCGGGCGGGGGGAAGCCCAAAGGTGAACGGCCCGACATCGGGGCTGGCCACGCTCAACGTGCTCATCCCGACCATCGCCCAGGGGATGCCCGTGGTTTCGGCAAAGAGCGCCGGACCGAGGGTCATGAGGTCGGCGATCAGGGCGTCGGGGCGGATCGTCGGCAGGAGGGCCTGGTAGTCGTCGTGTTGGGCGAGAAGCGGCGCAATGAAGAGATCCTGGAGATCGGCCCGGAGGCTGGCAAGGCGCGGTCGCCGACCGGCCAGCGTTTCCTGCGCGGTGCGCGCAGCGCCGGGATCGGCGTAGAGGCGTGAGATGGCAGCGGGGCTGGCCGGGGTGAAGTGGGCTCCGCACGCCTCGACGGCGGACTGAAAGGTGGCGCTGGTGTGCCACCAGACCGTATGCCCACGGGCCACCAGCGCACGGGCAATGACGCCGATCTGCTGGATGTGGCTGAAGCCCGGCATGGTGCTGATCAGAAAGCAGGCCATTACTTCTCCTGTGTCGGTATTGCGATCAAGACTCGGTAACGCTAGCAGCTATGATACCGCCGGCTGCGGATCTCAACGGAGCGCCCACCACCGTGGTGAGCGCTCCGTTGAGCTTGGACGCCCTAAAAATTCGCCTTAGACATGGTTCAGAACAGCTTTATAGTTTGGCGGGGAGGCGAGGAGGCGAGGAGGCGAGGAGGCGATGCTATCGCATCCTCGCCTCCTCGCCAAACGGTCAAGCTGAAACCTTGTCTTACCGCCCAATCAGTGGCAGGAAGACATGTTCAGTGCGCCCCCATACGTCGAGCACTCCGTTCATATCTGCGGCCACAACCTCCAGGGCCGGGTCTGCGTCGAGATTGGCCAGGGCCGGTGCCCCCTTCACCGAGTAGGTCACTGCCTGCGGCCAGCCAGCCACCAGCGTGCCGTCGCGATGCCAGGCGTAAACGTGGGCGTCGTCGCTGCCAGCGAGGATCTCCGGGTACCCGTCACCGTCAATATCGCCGACCGCCGGTGCGCCAAAGATCTCCGCGTTGGTTGTCTGCGGCCAGCCCGCGAGGCGTGACCCGTCGTGGTGCCAGATCCAGAGCTTGTGGTCGTCGCTGCCGACCAGGATCTCCAGATTACCATCGCCATCCACATCGGCGGTAAGCGGCGAGGAGCGCACTGTCCAGCCGGTGGAGCGCCGCCAGATCTGGGTACCGTTGGCGTCGAGCAGGTAGACATAGCCGTCGCCGGAGCCGATCACCACTTCAAGCCCGGCGTGATTGGTGTCAATGTCGGCGATAGCTGGGGTTGAGAGGATCATGTCGCCCGTTGCGAATGCCCAGCGGCTACTGCCGTCAGCGTTGAAGGCGTAGAGGGTGCCGTTGGTTGATCCCACGATGATCTCAGGGCTGCCGTTGCCATCCAAGTCGGCGATGCGCGGCGAGCTGTTGAGAATCTGGCTGTCGTAGGTGTCGTGTAGCTCACCGATGCTGACCGGCCAGCCCGGTCGCGGCGTGCCATCGGCGTTGAAGGCATAGAGGCGTCCGTCGGCCAGGGGCACCACCACCTCCGGTTTCCCATCGCCATCGAGGTCGCCCACGGCGGGGGTTGCCAGGATCCGATACGTTGTCCCGACCTCGACGCCGACGCTCACCGGCCAGCCAGTGAGGGCCGATCCGTCGGCGTGCCAGGCGTAGAGTTTGCCGTCAGCCGCGCCGACGATCACCTCCGGCTTCCCGTCACCATCCAGGTCGGCCACCGCCGCCGCTGCGCGAATCCCGCCCCCGACCGTCTGCGGCCAGCCGCTAAGCGGGTGCATGTCCGTATCGTAAACCTCGACCCGGTTCGCGAGCAGGTTGCCGATGATCAGTTCGGGATTCCCGTCGCCGGTGATGTCGGCGGCAATGGGCGGGGCGAAGTAGCGCGACGCTGGCGCGGTTTCGCTTGCGTTGATCGTCACCAAGCTTGGCGCGGGGATCGCCCCACCCCAAAGCCAGGCGACGGTGGCATTGGCTAGGTCAGACCAGCCCGATGACTGGACGCCCCCGCTCTGGATGTACTGCACGTAGGCCGGGTAGCC
>CAIWXH010000563.1 GCA_903916565.1 uncultured Oscillochloris sp.
GAGCGGCCCGACGATGGTGTTCAGTTCACCCACGGCCCGCAGGCGCTCCGCCAGCAGATAGCCGCCCGCCGCCACAAGCTCCTGATCCCAGTAGGCCAGCTCGTCATCAACGCTGCGGGGCCGACGGCGGCGCTCGCGCCAAGCGCGCAGCAGGCTGTTGCGCTGCTGGACGATCTTCTGGTAGTGGGCCAGCGTTCGCACATAGTGGGGGTCAAGCTGCGAGAGCGTGATGTCGAGGTAGCGGCGGCGCTCGGCGGGCGGCCCATCCACCAGGGTCAGGTCGGCGGGGGTGAAGAGGACCACGCGCAGTTGGCCCACGAGGTCGAGGGCGCGGGCCGGGCGCTTGTCGATCCGCACGAGCTTACTCGACAGATTGGTGAGCTGGCCCTCGTCGTCGGTGCGGCGCTGCACGATCACCTCAAGGCGCACCTTATTTGATTGGCGGCGCACCTCGGCGGCGACGCGGGCGAAGGGCGGCACCCCCGCCTCGCCCACGGCATCCCAGCGCACCAACTCGCGGTCGGCGCCGACACGGGGCGAGCGCGTGGTCGCCAGATAGAAGAGCGCCTCAAGCACGCTCGTTTTGCCAGCGGCGTTTGGCCCGTAGAGCAGCGTAATCTCTGGCGTAAGCTGAAGATCAAGGCGCTGGTAGTTACGGAAGTCGCGCAGGCTCAACTGGGTGACATCCATAGCAATGACAAGGGGACAGGAGGACAAGGAGACCGCCAAGAGCTTACGGCGCCGCGAGAGATCCCCTTGCCCCCTGCCTTGTCACCCCCTCCCCTTGTCACCCGACAAGCGAAGCGAGCGACAGCGCCCGCAGCGCGGCAAGATCCGCGCAGTTGCTACAGAACATCGCCACGCGCAGCTCGCGAATAAAGGCGTCGAGACCCGCGACGACAGCCTCGGCGCCGCGCTCGTCGATGGCACCCACAAGGGCAGGCTTCGCGGTGCCCGCTAGGTCGGCGCCCAGGGCGATGGCCTTGGCGACATCAACGCCGCTGCGTACCCCGCCCGAGCCGATGATCGTCACGGCGGGCAGGGCGGCGCGCACGGTGCGGATGCACTCGGTGGTGGGGATGCCCCAATCGGCGAAGGCGCCCGCCACGCGGCGACCCTGGTCGCCGTTCTGACGAAAGCGCTCGACCTCGCTCCAGCTTGTGCCACCAGCGCCAGCCACATCAATCACCTGCACGCCGCAGTCGTAGAGGCGGCGGGCGTCGGCGGCCCCGATGCCATTGCCCACCTCTTTCACCACCACCGGCACCTCAAGGGCGCGACAGACGGCCTCGATTTTGGCGAGCAGACCCTTGAAGTTCGTGTTGCCCTCGGGCTGCACGGCCTCCTGAAGCGGGTTAAGGTGCAGGATGAGCGCGTCGGCCTCGATCATCTCGACGGCGCGGCGGCAGTGTTCGACGCCAAAGCTATAGTTGAGCTGCACGGCACCCAGGTTGGCGAGGAGCGGGATGTGCGGGGCCACGCGGCGCACTTGGTAGGTCGAGGCGAGACGCGGGTCAACCACAGCGGCGCGTTGTGAGCCAACGCCCATGGGCAGGCCCAGATGTTCAGCGGCCTCGGCCAGGGCCAAGTTAATCTTCTCGGCAGCGCTGGCGCCGCCCGTCATCGAGCTAATCAGCAGCGGGGCGCTAATTGGCTTGCCGAGGAAGGTGGTGCGCGTATCAATCGCCGCCAGATCAAGATCAGGCAAAGCGCTATGGGGCAGCCGGTAGGCCGCGAACCCGCTGACCACGCCCTTCGCCGTCACATCCTCAGCGAGGACGATCCTGATATGGTCAAGCTTCCGACCCTCGGTCTGGCCCGCATGCGACACGGCGCTCTCCTTGCCCATATAGCGCTCTGACGCCTAGTATGCCGATCATACCAGCAAAGGGGGGGGGCGTCAAACTAGGGGCGACGAGGAGACGTGGCGATTGCAACGTCGCTTGCCGGCCCCCGCCCGGTGGCTGAAGCCACGGGCTAGCACCTGCGAAGCCCGCTGAAGCGGGCTGCCGAGCCTGCTTCAGCAGGCTTCGCACCCCAGAGCCGGGGGCTTCAGCTCCCCGGCGAGCGACGTTGCAACCGCCATGCGACGAGCAAACCCATCACGCAAACCACCGGCGGATCAGCTCAACCTGGAAGCGGTACCCGCCATCGGCTGACTCGATTAGGTCGCGCTGAAGGAGCTGGCGAAGCGTCGGCTCTAGCTGTTCAGGTGCTTGGCGGGCCATGGCCGCTTTGCTCAGCACGGCCCCTTCACCTTGGGCGGCAAGCCAACGGAGCAGCGCGAGGCCGTGGGCATCGATCTGATTTCCCGCAATATCGGCGAAGAACATATCGCCGCTCGCCAGCGCTTCTGGCACGGCGGCCTCAACATCCTCCAGGCGGGCCAGCTGACGGAGCGCCGTGTCCTGCGTATTCTTGAGCGCGACCACCTCGGCGCAGAGCAACTGCACCAGGTACGGGTGGCCCCGCGTAAGCGCGATGATCCGCGCAGACGCCGCTGGCTCGTAGCGCAGGGTGAAGTCTTTGACCGGGTGTTCAATCAGATGGCGCACCTCGGCCTCGTGCAGGTAGCCAATCTGCACCACCTGCGCGGCCTCAACCAGCCTGCGAAGGCAGGCTTTGCAGGAAAGAGCCGGGGACTTCAGTCCCCCGGCAGCGTGGTGGTACGGGTTCACGCGGACGTTGCAATCGCCATGCTACAGGTACTCGCGCTGGTTCACGCGGCGCTTCCACTCTTCCTTGATCTCGACCGGCGTGCCCTGCGAGACGAGGAAATCAAGCAGCAGGCGCGAAAAGACGTTCGACTGCTCAAGAAAGGGGAAGTGGTTCGCCTTGGGCAGCACCAGCATCTGCACGGGCCGGTCAGGCATATCGTTGAGGAACGCGGCGTGTTCGGCGGTGACGATCTTGTCCTGGCCGCCGTACACCGCCAGCAGTGGGTTGCTCATGGCCTTGATGTGTGGGCGCAGGTCGGTGTCAAGCAGCGAATCCTGGACGCTGGTGAGAACCTGCTCGCTGATGCTCTCGGTGTCCTCGAACAGTTCCTGCTGCACCTCCGCGTCGGCGATGGGGATATTGCGAATCAGCCGTGACCAGACATTGGTCGGGTTATTCATGCCCAAAAGGCGCGAGAAGGTGCCGGGCTTGACGTGGCCGGTCAGGATGTGGCCCTGCATCGGGGTCGCCACGGTCATCACCTTCAAGAAGCGCTCGGGGCGCTCGCGGGCCGCCCGGACGGCCACCATGCCGCCCATACCGTGCCCGACGAGGTTTGCCACCGAGAGGCCCATCTGGTCCATAAAGCGGCAGAGCATATCAACGTAGCCCGACACGGTAAACTGGCCGCCCTTGCGGTCGCTCTCGCCAAAGCCCCAGAAGTCGATGGCGTAGGCGCGGTAGCGCTCCGAGGCTAGATCCATCGTGGGCACCCAGTAGCGCCACGAGCCGAGCCAGCTATGGAGAAAGATGATGGGCTGTCCACGTCCGAAGACCTCATAGTGAACCAGCCGGTTGTCGAGGTGTATAGCGCTCACTCGGCATCTTCCCTATCAGCATCGTTGGTGTTGATGTACTGCAGGGGCAGGATAAAGCTGAATGTGCTGCCCTTGCCCTGTTCGCTCTGCACCCACATCTCGCCGCCGTGCTGCTCTACGATCTGTTTGGCGATGGCTAGGCCCAGGCCCGTGCCCCCCGCCACGTCGCGCAGGGGGTTATCCGCCCGGTAGAACGGTCGGAACAGCTTCTTGCGCTGATCGGGGGTTAGGCCCACGCCGTTGTCCTCAACATCAATCTGGAGCATATTGGCCCGGTTGAGGAAGGCCCGTACCGCGATGTGTCCCCCCTCGAAGGTGTATTTTACCGCGTTTGAGAAGAGGTTCAGAAAGACCTGGCTGATCCGGCGCTGGTCGGCCATGATCGTCGGCAGCGTAAGCGGCGCATCAATGGTGACCTGCATGCTTTTGCGTTCGTATTCGAGGCGCAGCGACTGCACCATCTCGAAGATCAGCGCGGGCAGTTCCACCGGCATAATGTTGAGCTTCTTCTTCGCATCGGGTCGCGAGAACTCAAGAATGTCTTCGATCAGGGCGCGCAGCCGGTTGGTATTATTCTTGATGATCTGGAGATAGCTTAGCTGGTCTGCGGTGAGCGGGTGGGCACCGGGCAGCAGCAGCACATCGACGTAGCCCTTCACGGCGGTCAGGGGCGTCCGCAGCTCGTGGCTGACATCCGAGATGAACTGGCGCTTGGCCTGATCCGCCTCGATTTCGCGGGTAATATCGCGTAGCACCGCCACCTCGCCGTAGCGCTGCCCGCCTGGGCCGACCACGGCGGCGAGATTCACCGCGATGACCTGGGCGGGGTCAATCAGATCGATTGAGGTCGAGTAGATCTGTTGGCCCTGGCGTACCAGCTTGAGTCCATTGGTGAGCCCATTATAGATCGTAAGTGCCCGCTTGCGTGCTACCTCATCGTGGCCGACAGCGGCGAGAATGCTCAGAGGTTGGCCCAGAACGGTCGCCGCCCCGATCTCCAGCACCTGCTCGGCAGCCGGGTTAAACAGGGTGATCTGCTGGTCGGTGTCGAGCACGATCACCCCCTCGGTCACCGAGCGGAACACCGCCGCGCTCTTGGAACTCTCTTCGCGCTGCTCCTCAAGCAACACGGCGTTGGTACCGGCCAGATCGGTGATGAAGGTGTAGAGCTGGGCGTTCGCCACCGCCGAGGCGATCACACTTGCGATGGTGCCAAGCAGGTTCATCTGCGAGTCGCTGAAGAAGTTGATCTCGGTGCTTGAGAGCAGCAGCACGCCCAGCACCTCGTCGCTGGTCTTCAGGGGCACCGCTGCCACCGAATGTACCTCGTCAGCGCGCCCTGGCGCCTGCACCCAGCGTGGATCGTTCAGCACATTGGCGATCTTGACCGACTCTTGGTGTTGCATCACCCAGCCAGCCAGACCCTCGCCGTCGGCGAAGTGCAAGGCGATACTTTCGGTCTTGGCGTTGCCGCGCCCATAGAGCACGGCGCGGCAGAGCAGATCGCCGCTGGAGGGGTCGCGCAGCATAATCGAGCCACGGGCCACGTCCAGATGATTGGAGATCATCTCTAGGGCTTGGCGGAGGATCAGGTTCAGGTCAAGCTGGGTTGTGAGTTCGATGGTGATGGTGTGAACCGCCTCAAGGCGTTCTTTCTCCTCAGCCAACTGGTGTCCAGCCTGCTCAAGCTCGGCGGTGCGCTCGCTGACGCGCCGCTCAAGGACAGCGGCGAGGTTCAAGGTCTGGTCAAAGAGGCGCGCATTCTGGATGGCTTGGCTCGCCTGGTTGGCCAGGGTGAAGGTCACCTCCATCTCCTCAGTATCGTAGGTTGCCGGGGTCGCCGCGCCGATCATGAGGATGCCGACCAGTTCATTGTCCACCAGCAGGGGGGCACCGATCCATGCGTGCCCCTGCCAGCCTGCGCGCAACAGCGGCGCAAAGCGCGGGTCAAGCGCGGTGTCGGTGATGAAGATGGGGCGCCGCTCGTGGGCCATGGTCTGGAAGAGCGGGTGTTCGTCTACATCAAAGGTCGTCGTGAGCAAGTCTGCGCGGTCAAGGCCACGAGTCTCGGTGATTTGCAACTGACTGCGACCAGGGTCGCCGAGCAGCACCGCCGCGTGGTCGTAGTGGACGACGAGGGCCAACTGGTCGAGGATGAGGGTCTGGATTTCACCTAGGGCCAGGGTCGAGGTGAAGGACTGTGCCACCGCGCGTAGCGTGTCGGCCAGGCGGCGGCGCTGCTGCTCGCGGCGGAAGAGTTGGGCGCTCTTGAGCGCTTGACCCGCCTGGTTGCCCAGGATCGAGATCAGCGCGATCTGGCGGCTTGTCCACACATGGGGACGATTCAGGCCGACCCACAGTGCGCCGAGCCGATCATCGGCGGCCCCGATGGCGATCCCGATGGCGCTGCGGATGCCGTGGGCCTGGACAATCGGGTTGGCCTCGGGCACCTGCCGCAAGTCGCTGATCGCCATCGGCTGGCCGCTCGCCAAGAGTTGCGCCGTCATCCCTTCGAGGCGGAAGATGGTCGGCAGATCGTCACGGGTTCGGTTCATGTCGAGCAGCACCTGCTTCTCGACATGACCGTGACGGTCGAGGCGCAGGACCGCGCACAGCTCGCCGCCAAGGAGCCGCTGGGCCGCATCGGCCACCAGCGCCTGCGTTTCGTCCATGTCGAGCGTGCCCGAGAGGTTCTGGGTCACCTCGAAGAGCGTCGTCATTTCGCTCGCGTTCTGGCGGGTTTCGCTGAACAGGCGGGCGTTGTTGAGCGCCGATCCCGCCTGGTTGGCTACCGTGGTGAGAAAGCGCAGATCGTTGCGGTCGAAGGCCCGCTCGCGATAGCTCTGGAGGTTGATCACGCCCAGCACCTTGCTGCCAAAGAGGATGGGCACGACGAGGAACGACTGCTCGTCCAGTGCGCCCCGGCCAATCCGGTCGCTGTCCGGCTCCAGGCCCAGCGCTTGTCTATCGCTGGCGGTGTGCAGCAGCAGCGACTGGCGGTTACGCACCACCCAGGCGTTCGTGCCCGTGTGCAGCGGCTGGGCCGTCAGCTCAACCTCCACACCCCGATCAAAGCTCAGGGGATAGCTCAGCGTATCGGTCGGCTCGTCGTACAGGGCGATCATCGAGGTACTGACGTTAATCACCTCGCCGATGCCGCGATGCAGCTTCGCCAGCAACTCCTCCAGGTCAAGGGTCGCGTTGACCGCCTCGCTGATCGCGTTGATTGACGAGAGCTCGTTGATGCGCTGCTCGCGCTCTTGGAACAGGCGTGCGTTTTCAAGCGCGGCTGCCGCCTGGTCGGCGAGGCCCGCGAGGAGCACCTGCTCGTCGGTGGTGAAGCGGCGGCTGTAGTTGGTCATCACACTGAGCACGCCGATGAGCTGGCCCCGATAGACCACCGGCACGCCCATAAACGAGAGCAGATGGTTGTCACGCTGGTAGCTTGGGTAGATCGAGAGGCCCGCCGCATTCACATCATCGACAATCAGCGGGCGCATCGTCGCGGCCACGCGGCCCGTGAAGCCGCTGCCCACGGGCACGCGCATGGCAGTGCCCCGCAGCGTGGGAATACCATCAACGGCCACCGGCGTGAGTACCCCGCCCTCGATCAGCCGCCAGAGCGCCACGGTACTCACATTGAGCTGTCGGCTCACCAACTCCATCAGCCGATTGAGGACTTCTTCGGGGCGCAGCAGCGACGAGAGAATGCTCGAGGCGTTGAGCAGGGTCGAGAGCGCCCCGACCTTTTGTTCGAGGGCGACGGCGCTGGCCCGTGCGGCGGCGAAGGCTTGGGCTTTGCCAATCGCGGTACTCGTCTGGCTGGCGATGGTCTGGCACAGCTCAATCGCCTGGGGGGTGAACTCGCCCGCCCGCCCGATGAAGTCGAGGCCGACGGCACCAATCACGACCCCATCAATCACCAAAGGCACCAGCGCAAGCGACCGAATATCGAGTTCGCGGAAGAGCGGGTGCGAGCTGACCAGCAGCGGATCGGTTTGCGCCGCGTGGGCCACGAGGGGGCGCATGTGCGCGTCAAGCCAAGCAGTAGAGGGATTGTCGTCCAGCACGATTTTGAGCGTGCCAAGCAGCCCGCTGGGCCGATGTTCGGCCACGACAGGGGCCTCGCCCGCCGCACGGTCATAAATCACCAGCCGGGCCTGGTCTACCCCGGTCGCCTCCGCCATCGTATCCACGATCAGTTGGTAGATTTGGGCCACATTCGTCTCGGCACCGGCCAGCACCGAAACCCGATTGAGCAGATCAAGCTGGCTGACTTGTTCGCGGGCCTGGGCCAGCAGGCGGGCATTCTGGATGCCCATCGCCAGTTGGTTGGCCACGGTGGTCATAAAGCCGAGCGTGCGGTCGTCGTAGAGCGCGGGCGTGTTGCTCATCACCGCGATCACGCCGACGACGCTGCCGTCGCCCACCAGCAGGGGCACGCCCAGCCACGCGGCCACCGGGTGTTCGCTGCCAAGCGCCCTCGGCGCTACGCCTTGCTGGGCCTGCTCATTTCTGAGATCGGTGAAGAGCATGTGGCGGCGGGTCTGGATGATCTGCTCGGTCAGGCTGCCCGGCGACGGCGCCCGCACGGTGGTGTCAAGCTCGTGCTGGTGCCCGTCCACCTCGAACGAGAGCGAGATGCGGTTCTCGTGCTCGTGGTAGATGGAGATGAAGCACAAGTCGAGGGGCAGGAAGACGCTCAGTTGGTCGTAGGTCAGCCGGATCATGCGCTCAAGGTCGAGGGTCGAGCTGGTGATCTGGCCGATGCGGTTGATCACATTCAGCTCGGCCAGGCGCTGCTCACGCTCGCGGAACAGGGTCGCCCGCTCCATCGCAATCGCCAACTGGTTGGCGAGCGCCAGCAGGAACTGTTTATCGCGTACCGTGAAGGCGTTGGGCGCAAAGTCTTGCACGCTCAGCACGCCAATCACGCGCCCCTGGCTGATCAGGGGCACGCCCAGCCACGAGCGCACCTCATCGGCCCGTGCAAATCTGGCTACCGCCTTCGAGCGATACTGCTCGTCGTGGAGCAGATCCTGCACCAGCAGCGCCTGGCCGCTATCAATGACGATCTCGGTGAGGCCCACCTTGGGGCTGATGGTCTGATGGACGCTCGCCAGCATCTCGCCCTGGCACATCAGCAACTCAAAGCAGAGGTCGTGCGTCTCGGGCCGGTAGCTGGCGATGTAGAAGAAGCTGGGGGTGCCGAGATAGGCCACGATCTCTTGGTAGACGCGGGCGAGCAGCGTGTCAAGGTCGGTGGTCGAGGTGGCGGCGCTGCCGACTTGAAAGAGGGCCGCCATTTGCTCGGCGCGGGCGTCGGCATCGCGCAGCAGCCACGCATTTTCAATTGCGATGGCGGCCTGGTCGGCGAAGATTTCGAGCGGCTCGACGCCGTGAGCGGTTGGGCGCTGGCGATCCTCGGGTTCGCCGATCAGCATCAGCCCCAGCAGCACGCTGTCGGTCGAGTAGAGCGGCGCACAGAGCCGGTCACCCGTCTGCCATTCGCCGGGGCCGCCTTCGCTGGCAAACGAGGTGTAGCTGAAGCCGGCGGTGTCGAAGCCGTACTCGATCTCGTGGGCATCCTCGGCGGGCACAAAGTAGCAGCGCCCCACCCGAAAGCGCGAGTCGAGGTAGCGCAGGGCCAGCGCCTCCGGCATGGGCGTCTGGGCCAGCGCGTCCAGTTCATTCAGCGGGATACCGGCGGCGGCGGAGGGGTGCAGGAGGCCGGGGGTGGCGGGGTCGGCCAGGCAGAAGAGGACGGTGCGATAGTTGGCCGACTCCATCGCGCTGTAGCCGACCTGCTCCAGCAGGTTGTCGAGCGTGCGGTCGGCGCGCATCGCCTGGCCGATCTCAAGCACATTCTTGAGAATGGCGGAGCGGCTCTTCTGCGCCCGATAGAGGTGTTCAAGCTCGGTGTAGCGCTGGGCGTTGCCGATGCCGACGGCGGTCTGGTGCGCCAGGGCGCGCAGAAACTCGGCGGCGTCGTAGTCGAAGGCGCGTGGGCGCGGCGCCAGCAGCAGCAGCACCCCGTAGACGCCAGCCTGGTAGAAGATCGGCGCCGCCAGGGCCGAGTGGGCCTCGTCGGTGCCGACGGCGGCCCGCTCTTCGTCACTGAGCATGTCGCTCAGATCTGGCTCGCGGCGCTCCAGCGAACGGCGGGCGGTGAACGCTTCGTGGGCGAGGGTGCCGCCAATCAGATGGAGGCGCTGGGCCTCGGCGAAGCCCACGGCCTCGACCACCACGTATGCCGCCTCGCTCTCGTCCACCGTATCTTCAAGCGAGTCGCGGTAAATGGCGGGCGCCTGCTGTCCACCCAGGCTGCTGAGCGCCACGGCGCCGTCGGTCTCTTGGTCGCCAGCGGCGGTGCGGAGGGCGATCAGGCCGTGACTGGCACCCGTGACCTTGAGCGCCTGCTCTAGCACATACTCAAGAATTTCGCTCTGATCCAGAGTCGAGGTGAGCTGGCTTGAGACGCGCTGGAGGGCGCGTAGTTGCTCGATGCGGGCGCGCAGGCCCGTATCGGCCTGGGCGTAGCGGGCGGCGTTGGCGATGGACTGGGCGGCTTGGCTGGCGACAATCGTCAGCAGCCGCGCTTCGTCCTCGCCGAAGGCACCAGGGTGGGCGGCAAACAGCTCTAGCGTGCCAAGTAGTTCTTCGCGCAGGCGCAGCGGCACCCCCAGGTAGGCCCGGGCGGGCGTGCCATCCTCAAGCAACACGGCGTCTTGGGGCGGCAGTTCGGCGATCTGGGGTGGCGGCTGTTGGAGATCGGCGATGCGGAGGGCGCGGTTGTGGCGGGCGAGCCAACTGGTGAGGTCGGGGGCCACCGTTGAGGTGTGCAAGCCCCATTCGCTGGCGAGGTGCAGTTCGTGTTCGCGAACATCGTACAGGTAGATGCGCGCCCCGTTGGGGCGCGCCAGGGCGCGGGCACCTGACAGAATGGCGTCGAGGGTTTCGTCGAGCGACAGGTCGGCGGAGAGGTTGCGGCTGATCTGCTGAAGCAGTTCAAGCTCGGCGGCGCGCTGCTGCTCGGCCTGCGAGAGCCGCCGGTTCAGAATGCCCGTGCCCACCTGGGCCGCCAGCACCTGGGCCAGATTGCGCTCGGCCTGCGAAATGGGACGGCGGGTGCGGACATAGCCAATCGCCAGCAGACCGCTGGTCTGGTCTTTGCCGCGCAGCGGCAGCACCAGCGCACTGCGGCAGCCCTCGTCGGCGAGGACGGCGGCAAGCGGGTTATAGGCCGCCACGAGGTTGGTGTCAGCGATCTCCATGGGATCGCCGCGACCGACCTGCGACAGAATGGCGTCGGCTCCGTGGAGTGTACCGGACAGACCTGTGGGGTGCTGGTGGGCAGGATCGTTATACGAGCTGACGATCTTCAGTTGGTCGGGGTTCGCCTCGTCGGTCAATAGCACGGCGCAGTAGTCGGCGCCTAGGGCCAGGGCGATATTTTCGGTCGCCCGCGTCAACATGCTCTCGACCTGGGTCGAGGTCGTGATCTCTTGGCTATTCTCGTAAAGCACGAACAGCTCGCGGGCACGCTGCTGCTGTTGGCTGAAGAGGCGCGCATTCCGCACGAGCAAGGTGACCTGGGCGGCAAAAATGCCGGCGAGGCGGCGCTGGCGCGAGTTTGGTGTGGCGCTGGCGAGGATGAACACCGCCACCCCGGCGAGGTCATCCTGAGTCTGGAGGGGCAGCGCCAGCGCGGGGCGTTTGTCGTGGGCCAATGCGCTGGTTCCACGGCGTCGGCTTTGTCCAGGGGCAAGGGTGCCGACCTGTGGGGTGCCTGTGGCAGCCTGGGCGACAATATTTTGTTCACCGAGCGGCAGGGTTGCTGGGAAGACAAACAGGCCAACGCCAGCGCCAGCGACGAGCAGCACCGCCTGGTGGTCGGCCTCCTCAAGCGTGTAGATTGCGCTCATTTCCACATCAATGATGGGCGCAGCGCGGGTGAGCACCGCATGGACGAGGGTGCGCGTATCGAGCAGGCCCACCTGCTCCAGATGCGTGTTGATCAGCCGGTGAATCTGCTCGGTGAGGGCGGCCTCCTCGTGTCTGCGGTGGGTGAGCACCAGCAGAATGAGCTGGGCGCTCACCGCAGCGGCAAGCTGCGGGTCGAGGGCTGCGGCACCCTCGTTACCAAGGTGCAGATGCCCAACGAGCGCGCCCTCAGCGCGCAGCGCGAGCGGGGCCGGGTCGTCGGCAGCCATGTCGCCCCAGCTCGCTATGGCGACGACCCGCCCATCTTCGTTCACCTCCAGGCGACCCGCAGGGGCTGGCAGGTGGCGCATCAACAACTCGCCCAACCGAGCGGTCAGGCTTGCGGCATCGGGGGCCGCGACGACCTGCTGGGCACCCTGGGCAAGCTGGACGAGGATCTCCCAGCTAGCGGTTGATGTCGAGACGATAGTGGTGTCCATAGATCAGCCGGGCTACTCCTGCTAACGCGGCGACGTGTAAGATCGGGGTCGCAACGGTCAGCGAGCAATATAATTGGGGGCAACCTGTGCGCGTAACACCAGTATAAACGGCCTCACCTTCCGATTCCGTGGTCATTGAGCGCGTGCGCGATAGAAAAGGGGAGCGCGGTCTTGGCAACCGCCGCTCCCCTTTGGGCTTGTCACGCATAGCATTGGCGGTTAGCGCACTCGACCATAGACGACGAAGCTTTTGCGGCCCTGTTCGCGGGCCTGCTGAATCGCCCGTTGGCGGGTCTCCTCGGCAGTCTCGCTCAGCTCGCGAATGTCGTAGAACGGGCCATCCTGGCTGGTGAGTACCCCAATCGAGAGCGACATGAGGGGCATCTGGCGCAGATCGCCGTTATCGTCCATCACTTCGATGAACCCCTGCTTGCGGTGCTTGTAATTGTAATGCGCGCCGATTTCGTTGTCGAACTGGGTGATCAGGCGGTCGGCAATGGGGCGTAGGCGCTCGGGCGATGAGGTGATCACAAAGTCGGGGCCGACGATCATCTGACCGATGAAGTCATCGCTGCTGCCCAGTTCGTTCAGCACCTCGTTCAGCAGCAAGGCGCTGAACTTGAGTACGTCCTCGCTGACGACCGCACCGTAGCTCTGGGTGAAGGTCTCGAAGCCATTGATGTGCAGCAAGGCCATCGCCCAGCCCTGCGCCGAGAGCAGGCCGCGCATCTGCTCGTTGATCAGATCGGCGGTGGGCAGATTAGTCACCGGGTGAAGTTGGTTTTTGCGGCGGGCCTCGTCAAGCTGATTCTTGACAATAGTGTGCACCTCTTCGATATCGAAGGGCTTGATAATGTAGTACTGGGCCTGCACTTCGCCGAGGCCACGCAGGCGGTCGGCGCGTTCGCCGCGTGCGGTGAGGAAGATAATCGGAATGTGGCGCGTGCGCGGGCTGGCCCGCAGCGCCTTGCCAATATCGTAGCCTTCCATATCGGGGAGGTTGACATCGAGCAGGGCGAGGTTGGGCGGGGTCTTGCTACAGATCTCTAGGGCGACCGAGCCGCGCAAGGCGGTGAAAACCTCATAGCCCTGGGACGTGAAGTAGATCTTCAGCAGACTGGAGATATCGGGCTGGTCTTCCACGACCAGAATGCGCTCTTTGCTCATCGGTCACTCCTCCTCACACTAGCGGGCAGGCCGACGGTGGGGCTGATCAAGGGGGGCGGCGGCCTCGCGAACCACATCCGGCGCGGCGGGCCAGCTTGGTGGGGCCACCGCAGCGGGGGCGGCACCATTCCTATACGCTGGCGGAGCCTCAGTCGCGGGCACATCGCGGGCCTCGGTGGGGTCGGTGTAGACCTTGGGCCAGTGATAGATAATCCGGCGTGGCTCACCCTGCTCCGCGTCTACATCCTCAACGTTGTGCCCGGGGACGGTCTTGCGGATGAGGTTTTGATCATTGTCGAAGATTATAACCGCATTTGATTCGATCTCGCGCCCTGGGTAGATGACAAAGCCGCTGCCCACCTTGACATTATGCCCCAAGGCCGAGCCGAGGACGGGCAGGTTCACCGCGACCAGTTTGCCGTGGTGCATGACTTTGATCGGCTCATTCTGCAAGTTGAAATCAGTGAAGCAGTTATTGGCCCCGATAAAGGTGTTGCGCCCGACCACCGTCATCTGGAGGGTGGAGTTCTGCGCGACCATGCTATTTTCCATCAGCGTGGTCATAAAGAGGCCCGCGTTGAAGGGCAAGAAACAGCGGTCGCTGACGACGCTGAGCATAACTTGGCTGCCCTGCATGATGTTGACGTTGTTGCCGATGATGCTGTTGGCGATCACAACGCCCGGCCCAACATAGACATTATCGCCGATGATCGTTGGCCCGTGGATGGTGGCCGACGGGTCAATCGAGCAGTTCTTGCCAATCTTCACCAGGGCTGGCGAGGCGAAGAAGTGGTTGCGCCACATCTCCTTGAACGGGTTCAGCCGCATTAGGATCGCCGTCGCCGAAAAGTTCAGCTTCCCAGGAAAAATCGCCCAGTCCTCGCGGGTCCACTTGAGCAGATTGAGCAGACGCGCCTTGCCCATCTTGACATCCTGGGTGGCGGCGTGGGTAAAGACGCCCATCAGGACGTTCGCCATAAAGACGTGCAGCCAGCTCTCGACCGAGAGGAAAGCGCGCTGGGGAATCTGGTAGGTCATATCGCCCTTCGAGGCCATGTAGCTGGGGATATGGTAGTACCCCATCTCGTGGCTGAGCGTGTCGATGACCAGGGGGGTGAGGTCGGGGCTGGGGCCGTCGGGGTAGTAATAGAGCTCGGCGACATGAACCGGGCCGCGTTGCGCTTTGCCGCCCTCAAGGTAGCTCACATCCTCGCGGCGCACGATGCCCGTGCAAAGCTGAAGGGCGTGGCGCTCGATGCTGGGGTCGCCCTTGCCCGCTGGCCCGCTGGCGCGAAAGGCGATCTGGCACGGGCGTCCGGCGGCCCGCGCCTGCGCGATGAAGGTATCGATCAGAGGCGCATTGAAGTAGAGATTATCGCGGTGAACCAGCAGCTCGCGGTCGCCGGTAAAGCTTTGCGCGGCCAGTTCGTCAATCGAGTCAAGCTCGCTGCCACCCTTGCAGTAGCCCTTGAGCAGATCGCGCTGGAGGAGCCAGAGCGGCTTGTTCAGGAGCCGTAAATCGCGGGCTGGCTCGAAAAAGGGGGAAATTTTGGTTCGGTCGCAAATGATCACCCGTTCCATTGACGGCCCCTTTCAACGACCCGAGCCGAAGGACTCAGGTCGGCCCCCGGATTGCTTGCACCCACTTTGGTACTATATGCTGTAGCGATGGGGACTCACAAGCTCAGGAGATTACAGTCATATTACGGGAAACGGGCGGGGTTTCGGTGGCGCACTCTGAGGCGCATTGTACACGATCGCCGGGCCGGGCGTCAACGCAACCGAGTCTTCCTCTCCCGCAGCAAGATGCCTTACCGCAGCGCCTGAGCCGCGTTGGGCGCGTAGGTTCGCACCAGTGTCGCGGCCTCGTTCGCGTCAAGCGTCTCGGCGGCGCGTAGCTCGCGGGTGGGCTGTCCCGTGGCCGGGTCGCGTGTGCGGATCACGCCGTACCCTGGCGCGATCACCAACTCGTCCTGGTAGGCGGCCTCGGTGAAGTTACGCCCGATGACGATGCAGCCCTTGGCGGGAATGTCTGGCACCGCTGGCAGATCGCAGAGCGTATTGACGGCAACCACGCGCAGCTTGACCCCCGGTGCCGTCCACGTTGCGCCACGGCGCAGGTCTTGTGGCAGCCACAGCGTCGGGCTGTCTGGGCTGGCATCCTCGACGCTCTCGATGCCGTCGGCGCGGGCGACCAAGTGCGCGCCGAAGCCGGTGGTCGTGGCCCCCTGCGCGTCCAAGACCAGCTCGGCGCTGCTGACGCTGTTCGCCCCGCCCAGGCGGGCGGTGACGAGCGCAACCTCGCCGCGTGTGCCGTCGGGCCAGTTGACGTGGAAGCGCATCCGCAGCCCTGGCGTCGGCATAAAGCTTCTGGGCGCTAGCGCATCGGTCGCTGGCGTCGCGCTAAGCGGCGGCGGTGCGCTCACACCGCCGTCAGGTGGCAACGGCAAGGGCGCAAAGGTCGGGACGGGACTGGGCGGGACTGGCGTGGCGACGAACGGAAGCAGCGGGCGCACCGACGGCCAAAGCACCACGCCGCCGCCAACCAGCAGCAGGCCAAGCAGGCCAAGCACGCCCACGGCGATCTGGCAGCCTTTGCCGCGTCGCGCTGTGGGTGCTGGGGCTACGGGCGCTGGGCGGTTGGGGTTCACGACGGTGGGCGCAAACGCAGCCGCAGGCGTCACCGGCTGGCCGCACTGCTCGCAGAAGCGTGTGTCGGCGGTCAGGACGGCACCGCAGCGGGTGCAGCGCGCTGGCGCACGCGGCGTCACCGGCGCGCCGCAGTGCTCGCAGAAGTGTTGATTGGGCCGTAGCGGTCTGCCACATTGGGCGCAGCGCTGGGTGGCTGGGGGCTGCATTGTTGAGACTCCTTGGACAAGGTTCGTGGCGGCTTTACCGTCTGCGCGGTTGGTAGTAGCGGCTTCAGCCGCGTATAGGCTCGCACAATGGGCTAAAGCCCAAACTACGAACTGTCGCCGATTCGACCATCCGGCCTTAGGCATGGTTCAGAATCGGCCATTTCAGTGTGACCCTTTGGAACATCTCGCCAGAGCGACTTTGCGACTTTGCGCGAGATCGCTCTAGCTTTGCGTGGAACCGCCACAGACGGTACCGTTACGGCTTGATCTGCTCATTGCTCATTGGGTTGGTGCCAATGGGCGGCACATTGGGCGATTCGGACGCCGGGAAGCTGCTGTCTACCCCGCTTGACCCGTCGCGCAGCCAGTGGCCTGTGATCTCAAACGAGTGTGTGTTCTCGGTTGGCCCGTTGGGGGCGTTGGGACATTGTTTGAAGTCAGTGTATTGGGCCACGTAGCGCTTGCCCTCGGGGCCGACGACCCCATCCATCGCCACGTTCCAGCCGGTGCAGTACTGCGGCACGACATTCGCCCAGATTGCGTGGAAACAGGTGACGCTCGGGTCGCTCGCGCAGGGAAAGAAGGTGAAGCTGACCTGGTGAACGACGCTCGTATCGACGGCGGGGTAGCTAATTGCCATCTGATCGCCCTCTTCGCGCAGCACGACTTCGTTGGGGAAGCCCGCGCCTAAGTTCCAGACCCCCGGACGTAGCCGCGCAACGTTGGTGCGTAGCACACCCAGGTCGGCACGGTCGCTACAGCCTTGCGACTCGTCGCTCGGGCAAGCGCGTACGGCGACACCAGGGTGCGCGGGGTCGAAAAAGCTGACCGGAAGCGTGGTGAGGACTTGTTTTTGATACACAAGCTGGATGCTGTAGTGGTACACAGGCCGCTCGCCGCTGGCGTAGCGCGGCCCTGCGTAGGTCGCCGGTGGCTCAGGCGTCGCGCTCACTTCGCGCCAGGCGGGCTGCTTCGCCTCAATGCTCAACGCGAACCAGCGCGTCGTGTCTTCCAGCGAAATTTGATGGTCAGCCAGGGCCACGCGCTCGCTATCGAGCAGCACCAGTGAGTCACGCCCGTTTGCATTGTCGCCACGATAGACTTGTACGCGCATAGTCTTGAGCAATTCATTCACGGGGACACCGGCGGCGCTGGCCCAGCCTGCCAGCGTGCGATCTTCAAGCGCGAAGCGTACCTGTTGGGCGAGCGGATCGCCGCTGTAGCGCCAGCTCGGCCAGAGGTCTTTGGCAAACGTTTGCCAGTTACTGGCGTAGTTTACGTCGGGCGCGTTCAGACGCCAGTCGATCACATGGTCAAGCTCGGTGGGCTTGCTGAAGCGCTGGTGCAGATTGTAGCCGCCTTTGCTCAGATTGTCGTAGCGCAGCGCCAGCCCCAACAGACCGTGGGCCGCCTCTTCATAGCAGCCACCCCAGGCAGGGCGACACGGGCGCTGAAGGTCGGGCACCGGGCCGTAGATGTGCGCGAAGATGATAATTGGCGGCACTGGCTGGATTGTCCCGCCCGTATCAGCATAGCCGAGTGTGCCATCCGCCGCGCTACGCACCTCATTGAGCATCGCGATCTCGCCGTGGTCGATCAGGAACGAAAGCAGCAAGTCCGTCGCGCCGCCGCTCAGGCTCAACTCGCCCGTCATGTGCCATTCGCCAAGGAACTTGATCGCCTCGTACCCCGAGCCGACAGCCATGCCCCAGCCTGCGTCGGCGCGGGCCGCGCTTTTGATGTACGGGTCGAGGTAAAGCTGCTCGACAATCGGCGCGATCACCTCGTAGCCGGCAAAGACAGCCGCCGCGCCGGTTACGCTGCCGGTCGCGAGCGTGGCGGCAGCCAACACCGCGCTCGACCAGCCCTTCAGATCTTTGCCGAAGGCCACCAGTTCGCTGAACGACCAATTATAAACCGACGGCGAATAGAAGCGCAGCAGCTCGGTGCGCCGTGCCTGACCCTCGACGATGCCAAGGCGCTTGACGAGGTCACGTTCGGCGACCTCAACATAACTAATGGTGTGCGCTGGGTCGTTGCTCGTGACAAATGGCGGCACCAGCTCACCCTTGCCAATCAGCGGCACATCAACGAAGGGCAGTGCGCCGTAGTACGGCAGGACGCGCAGGTCGAAGCTGGCCCCTTCCACCTGCGAGAAGCTAGTGTACTGGCGCATCAGGTCAAGCCCCCAAGGCGCGAAGGTGGCGCAATCGGCCTCGATCAGCTGAACGAGCGACAACTCCTCGCCGGTGCCGTAGGTTTCGCCACTGGCTGGGTCGGTCACCAGATCAACCAGCGGCTCGTCCTTGTCGGGGGCGCGGTTGATCTGCGTGCGCGCCTCCCAGAGCGCCGTTAGCCCACGGCGATAGGCAGCAAAGGCGCTCTGGCGCAGGCCCACGCTGGTGCCACGGGGATCCGAGGCGGCATCAAGCCCTTGGATACGCGCCGCGACTTCAAGAAAGGCCAGCCGCGCCTTGATGAGTGCGGCGGTCGCGGCCAAGCGGGCCTTGGTTTCCGCCCGTGCCGGGGCCGCGACGGCGGGCTGGCTCAGCATGTTGAGCAGCGTGATGCCAAACGACGGCATTTGCGCCGCATCAAGCGCATGGGGCAACTCGCGGGCGAAGGCGGCGCGGTCAGTGAGGCGCAATTGCTCTAGGCGGGCCACGGTGACTGCAAGTGAGTCGTTGCTGAGCAGGCCGCGCTGGGCCGTCGCGCCAGCGGGCGGCGCGACCACCGCCAGTGTCCACGGCAGCGGCGCACCATCAAGCGTGATGCGCTGGCCGGGGCTGCCATTCGCCAGCGTGATCGGGGTGGAAGGCAGGCGCAGCCAGCGGCCCGCGCTGGCGATGAACACCATTGCACGTTCACCAGCCGAGCCAGCGGGCAGATCGAGGCTGGTTGGCCCCAGCGGATTAAGCACCGTGGGCGCAGAAATCCGATACACCAGCCCCGCCAGCCCAAATGGCGCCGTCGGCGGGGCCTGATCGAGCGTGGTGAGCGTCGGTGGTGCGCTACCAAGGAAGGTGCCAGCCGGTGCGTGAAGCTGCGCGCCCGTCGGATGCTCCAGCGCGACCGCCGGAAGTGCGGGGATGACCACGCTATCAGCCGTGACGGGGGAAGTGCCGCCTGGCGGCGGCGGCAACATGCCAATTGGCAGGCGTCCAGTCAACCAAAACCCGCCGCCGAGCAGGCCCATGGCAAGCAACAGGGCCAACACCAGCGAGCCAACGTTTGCACGACGGCGCGACAGGGGCGACGCAGCGGTCGGCGGGGCGCTTGGGGTGCCGCATTGCTTGCAGAAGCGGGCGTCAGCCCTCAGCGGGGTGCCGCAACGGGCACATGGCACAACCAGTGGTGTCACCGGGGTGCCGCACTGTTTACAGAAGCGGGCGCCAACGCTCAGTGGGGCGCCGCAACGGGGACATGTGGCAGTAATCGGGTGCATAGCACGTGCCTCCACGACCATTGCAGGCAGTCACATGCTGCCATGGAACTGGTTTCAAGTATACCGTGCAGGCGCTACTGCATCCTAAAGGTCAATGGAGCGAGGCTGCGCCTGTACGATGGCATGTTGCGCCTGTACGATGGCATGTTGCACCTGTACGATGGCTGTTGCACCTGTACGATGGCGTGTTGCGCCTGTACGATGGCATGTTGCGCCTGTACGATGGCGTGTTGCGCCTGTACGATGGCATGTTGCGCCTGTACGATGGCGTGTTGCGCCTGTACGATGGCGTGTTGCACCTGTACGATGACGTGTTGCGCCTGTACGATGGCATGTTGCATCTGTACGATGGCATCGGTTGAAGCCATGGGCTGCCGAGCCTGCGTTAGGGGACGCTGATCTTTTTCATTGTGCCATCGTAGGCGTCATGTCACCCTGAGTCGCGTATGGCCGACGGGCCAATGGTGTCAGAAGCAACCCCCGAGACCTGTCAGGTGCCGCACCTGACAGGTCTTCGGCAGCGTGGTTCTGAGGAGCGCAGCAAAGAGTTTCGGTCGAGTTGCTGAGCGCAGCGCAGCATGACTTGATGCCCCGGTATGCGCCCATACCCAGGCGCAAATCCCGTGGTAGGATGCAAGAGCGTACTCGGTGAGGGGTGCGAGCGACCATTAGCGGCAATCAAAAGGGATACGCACCGTGGAATATGTCAATCTGGGCCGCACAGGGCTGAAGGTGTCGCGGATCTGTCTGGGCTGCATGACCTACGGCTCACCCGCGTGGCGCGAGTGGGTGCTGAACGAGGAGGCGAGCCGACCGTTGCTGAAGCGGGCCATTGAGTTGGGGCTTACCTTCTTCGACACCGCCGATATGTACTCGCTGGGCGCGAGCGAAGAGGTGCTGGGTCGGGCGCTGCGCGACTTCGCCCAGCGCGACGAGGTCGTGATCGCGACCAAGGTCTATCAGCCGATGAGCGATAGCCCCAACGACCGTGGTCTTTCGCGTAAGCATATCCTGAAGTCAATTGACCGCTCGCTGCGGCGCCTCGGCACCGACTATGTAGACCTCTACCAGATCCATCGCTACGACTACGAGACGCCCTTGGAAGAGACGCTTGAGGCGCTGCACGATGTGGTGAAGGCGGGTAAGGCGCGCTACATCGGCGCATCGAGCATGTGGGCCTGGCAGTTGGCGAAAGCCCTGGGCATGCAGGAGCGCCGGGGCTGGACGCGGTTCGTCACCATGCAAAATCACTACAACGCCGTGTACCGTGAGGAAGAGCGCGAGATGCTCCCGCTGTGTCTGGATCAAGGCATTGGCGTCATCCCGTGGAGTCCCTTAGCGCGGGGCTTCTTGACCGGCAATCGGCCCAAGTCTACCGAACCCACCACCGTGCGCGGGCGCACCGACACGATCTCGCACGCGCTGTACAACGAGGGCGACCACGTCGTCGTCGAGCGGGTGAGCGCCCTGGCGGCGAAGCGGGGCGTCAGCAACGCGCAGATCGCCCTGGCGTGGCTGCTCCATCAGCCAAGCGTCACGGCGCCGATTATCGGGGCGAGCAAGCTGCACCAGCTTGAGGAGGCCGTCGCGGCGCTGGAGGTGCGTTTGGACGAGACGGAGTTGCGCCAACTGGAGGAGCCGTACACGCCGCATACCGTGCGGGGGCATGCGTAGAGTTGCGTTCGCTACGGTGTCTCCCCCTCGATCTGTCGCAGCGTGTTGGCTTTGCCGTGGCGCAACGTCGGGGCAGGTGGCGGGATAATCACCGCAAGCGCGGCCTCGATGGTCGCCCGCGCCTCGGCTTGCTGACGACTATGCTCCTCGATGCGCGGGCTGTTGCGCTGCCACAGGGCCAAGGGCGCCACCCGGCGCAGGTCTTCCTCGCTGACGCTATTGCGGAAGTCGGCGGCAGCCCTGGCCCGCGCCCCTTCAAGCAGCGCGATTTCGGCGCGGTGCGACGGGACGTGCAGCGTCTGGACGAGCGTCAGCGCCTGCTCCTCAAGCGCAGGCGGCACGGTGACGTGGGGCAAGATCGCCCTGGCCGCCTCAACCTCCTCGGCAAGCGCGGCGGTCTGATCAGCGTAGGCGGCGCGGAACGCGGCTGGGTCAGTGCGAAAGAGTTGGGCGCGCCGATAGACCTCAATGCGCTGACGTGGCTCTGCGAGCGGTGCGACCCAGACTCGCAGGCCGAAGCGGTCGAGGATCTGCGGGTGCAGCGCCCCCTCTTCCGGGTTCATCGAGCCAACCAGCACAAAGCGCGTGGGAAAGAGCCGCGTCATCGCCCCTCGGCGCACCAGCGTGCGACCCTGGGCCGCCGCGTCGAGGATGACGCCGACCACCGCTGTGTCGAGCAGGTTGACTTCATCAATATAGAGCAGGTTGCCGTGGGCGCGGGCGAGGATGCCAGGCTCAAGCAGCACCCGCGCCTGCTCAAGCGCCACCCGCTCGTTGATGCCGCCGACCACATCTTCGATCCGTGCGTTGAGCGGCAACTCGACGAGGCGCATCGGCTCGTGCGTGGGCACGGGCTTGCCGTCAATGTCCTCGCCCTCACGCTCGATGACGGGCAGCACATCAAGCAGACCGCGCACCGCCGTGGTCTTGCCCACGCCATACGGGCCGCTCAGCAGCACGCCGCCCACCCCAGGGTTCACCAACCCCAGCAGCAGCGCCATCTTCAGCTCGGTCTGGCCCACCAGGGCCAGCAGAGGATACGGCAGCACCTCGTCGATCACAGCATTTCGATCTCGTACGCGCCGATTGGGCAATCGGGGCGCTGCTTATCGATAAAGTGGATGACCGCCTCGATCTGGCCGTGGGCGTAGCGCTGCGAGGTCGAGACGCAGGCGAGGCCCAGGATGGCGCTCTGCCAGAGGTCGTGGTCATCAACTTCGGCGATGGAGACGTTGAACTCGTTGCGTACCCGCGCCATAAGCGACTTCACGACTTGGCGCTTGTCCTTCAGCGACAGGGCCATCGGGATCGAGATTTGGAGCGTGCAGACGCCTATAACCATAAGACAAGGTTTGTGAGGGCTTTACAATTTGGGCACATGCGGCTTGCTGCTATGTTCAGCCTGAAACCCGAAACCTAGCACCTGCAACCTTGCGGGGTGTTAGTTGAGACCGCTCATCCCCGCGAAACCATCGCCAGTCGCCCGCTTGCCGGTGGGCATCAGAGACAGCTCGGCACACATATCGGCGGTCATCTCGCGTAGACGGGTCATCAGGCTGGACTCAAGCCAATGCTGCTTGCGGGCGAAGGGCACCTGGAGCCGGTCGGCGAGTTGGTAGGCCAGGGTCATTGGCTCGTCCGGCAGTTCCTCGGGCTGCGCGGGCACGCCCGTGGCCGCCGCGACGGCCTGCCAGTAGCGCCTGTATGTCGCCCGCAGGATGTCAGCGGCGGCGGCGGCGCCAGGGGCGATGACTTCGGGCAGTTCGGCCACCGAGGCGATGAGGTAGGGCACCCGCTGCAGCACAGACTGGATGCGGAAGCGCTCGCGGCCCACGGCGGTGAGCAGAAAGCGCCCATCCTCAAGGCGCACATTGGCACTAATCTCGGCCACGGTGCCGATGTTGTAGGGTTCAGCCGGGGGCGTGCCAAGGCGCCCCGCCTCGACTTCTTCGCCCTGACGGATGAGCACCACCCCAAACGGGGCGTGTTCCGCGAGACAGCGCCCGATCATTTGGCGGTAGCGCTCCTCGAAGATGTGCAGATTGATCGTCGTCCCAGGGAACAGGATCGTACTCAGGGGAAAGAGCGGCAACTGACGAATCATAGGGTTGATGGGGGACTGTAGAGGTGTGGAGGTGTAGAGGTGGCAGACTCCACAGCGCTACACCGCTACACCTCCACAGCATTAATCACTCTTCGTGCCAAGTACAGGTAATGACCGTCAGATCGACGGGGCCAGCGTTCAAGTCAATCGTAAACTCGACCTCGGGAACCGAGAACGCCTGCACCACCGTGTAGCTATCGTACGGTGCCACCATCCCCTCGTGGAGCACCAGCACATTCCCGACGCGCAGGTCGAGCAACTCGGGGCGCATTTCGGCGCAGCTAGAGCCTACGGCGGCGAGCAGCGAACCCCAGTCGGGGATCCCACGCTTGACGGCAGCGCGGAGCGTGCGCGAACGGATGACGGCGTCGGCGACTAAGCGGGCCGAGTCTTCGCTGACGGCACCGCGCACCCGCACATTCATGATCCTCCCATTCCCCGCCGCATCGCGCACGATCTGCTGAGACAGGTCAGCGCAGAGGGCGTTGAGCGACTCCTGAAAGGCGACAAACTCGCGTGAGCCGGCGTCGGTGATGGGGGTATTTTCGGCACCGCCATTGGCGAGGATGAGCACACTGTCGTTTGGGCTGCTGTCGCCGTCAAGATTCAGGCGGTTGAAGCTGCGCTGGACGCTATGGTGTAGCGCCTGCTGGAGCAGCCGCTGTTCAATCGCCACATCGGTCGTGATGATGCAGAGCAGCGTAGCCAGGCGCGGGTGAATCAGGCGGGTGCCCTTGGCCATGCCCGCCAGGATGCAGCGCTGCCCATCGCGAAGCTGCACGCGCAGGGCACGCTCTTTCGGGCGGCTGTCGGTGGTAAGAATCGCGACGGCGGCGCGCTTGCCGCCCCCGCTGTCCAGTTCGCTCACTGCGCGCCTGATCCCATCGCGCAGCTTGGGCATCGGCAGAGGCACCCCGATCACGCCCGTAGACATCAGCAGCACCGCGTCACGCTGAATCTCAAGCTCGTCGGCCACCAGCTTGGCGCATTCGACCGCGTCAGTCAGGCCGGGTTGACCAGTGCCAGCGTTGGCGTGCCCCGAGTTGATCAGCACGGCCCGCATCGCGTCACGGTTGCGTGACAGAATGGCCTGGCTCAAGAACACTGGTGCCGCCTTCGTCAGGCTGGTGGTGAACATCGCCGCCACCTTCGCGGGCTGCACCGAATAGACCAGCGCCAGATCGCGGGCCTTGCTTCCGTCTTTTAGCCCACACGAGACACCAGTGGCCCGAAAGCCCGTGGGGCTGGCGATATGGCCGTCCTCGAAGATGGTGTAGGTCATCGCTTCGCGCTGAGTGAGTGCTTGACCAGCCAGAGCCTGCCAAGCCCCACCCACCCCTCTAGAACGTTACCATACGCGGCAGAGTAGGCCCTTCAGATACTCGCTCTCTGGGAAGGTCAAGAGGACGGGGTGATCCGGCCCTTGGCCTAGCCGCTCGACAATCTGCACATCACGGTGCGCGTCTACGGCAGCCCCAAAGACAATCTTCTGGAACAGATCGGGCGAGACCAGCCCCGAGCAACTGAAACTCGCCAGGACGCCGCCGGGACGCAGCAACTGCATCGCCAGCAGGTTAATATCCTTGTAGCCGCGTGCGGCCCGCTCAATCTGATGCTGGCTGTGGGCAAACTTGGGCGGGTCAAGCACCACCACATCAAAGGTGCGGCCCTCGGCGCGGTACTGGCGCAGCACGCGGAACACATCGCCCTCGACCAACTCGGCGGTGACGCCGGGTGCCCCAAGGGCTAAGTTGGCCTGGGCCAGCGCAAGGGCGCTCGCCGACGTATCAATCAGAGTCAGACTTGCGGCCCCCGCCTGGGCTGCGTACAGGCTGAACCCGCCGCTATAGCTGAAGCAGTCGAGGACGTTGGCGCCGCGACAGTAGGCGGCGACTCGTGCCCGGTTGGCCGCCTGATCCAGATAGTGGCCCGTCTTCTGGCCGCCTTGTAGATCCACAAGCATTGGCGGCGGCACGGTGCCAGCGCCAAGCAGCGAGAGCGGGCGCAACTCAAGGCGTTCGGGGGGCGGCTCGCCCCAAAGCAGACCCTCGTGGGACAGCAGCCCCTCTTTTTCGCGCACATCCGCGTCGCTTCGCTCGTAGATGCCACGCGGGTCAAACAGCTCGGCCAACGCCACCGTGACCGCATCAGCGCGCACCGCCATCGCCTGCGTCAGCATCTGCACGCTCAGATAGGGGCCGTAGCGGTCAACAATCAGGCCGGGCAAACCATCGGCCTCGCTGAAGACCATGCGACAGGCTCCGTCGGGGCCATCGGCTAGGCCAGCCCGCCCAGCGACCGCCCGTTCAATGGCGGTTCGCAGCCACGGCGTATCGAGGGGTTGCTCGCTGTCCCAGGTGGCGACGCGCACGCGAATCTGTGACTCGCCACTGTAGAAGCCACGGGCCAGCCATTCGCCGCTGGCACTGTGAATCTCGACCGCCTCACCGCCTGCGGGCGACCCGCGCACCGCGCCAATCGCCCCCGAGAAGATCCAGGGGTGGCGCATCTGGAGTGGTCGCTCGCGGCCAGTGCGAAGAGTTATGCTTGCCATACGCTCCGTTTAAGCCAAGGTGTTAGGTGTCAGGTGTCAGGTATTAGGCTGAGTGTAGCAGAAAGCCCTGTGGGTGCCAGAACTGCCAAGTATCCACGAACCTTATCTACGCAGGTAGCAGTCTGTTTCGTACACTTGGCGTGCGGCGCCCCGCCCGAACGCTCGGCATCAGGACGCGCAGAGATGCTTCAGCAATCCGCTACTTACATTAGTCGTCTATGGGTCAACAGTGTAGCAGAGGGGTGGGGCGCGGTCAAGGCAGGCGCACATGGTCGTCCTCTAGCCGCACCAGTCCGTCGTGGGCCAGGGCGGTCACCAACTCGTGCAGCCACGGCAGATCGGTGGGCTGAAAATCCGCCTTCACTAGTGGCCCCAGGTCGGCCAGCGGCATGGTTACGTCAGAGGGTAGCGCACGCAGAGCGTCAACCAAGCGCCCCCGAAACCAGCGCCGTGAGCCTTGGTACGGCTCGGTGCGCCGCTCGGCCACGCGCCGCACGACGCGGGCGGGTGCCGGGGCGAAGTTCGCACCCATTGCCAGCACCAGCGCCGCCTCTTCGGTGCGCCAAGTGGCGTTGGCGCGACACACGGCCATGATGGGGCAGCGATGACAGCTTGGCGCGGCGGCGGTGCAGATCAGGGCGCCCAGTTCCATAAGCGCTTGGTTCCAGACCCAGCCCTGGCCCGACGGCACTAGCGCCGCGCCCAGGGCCAGCAACTCGCGCTCGGCTGGCGCAGGCGCGTGCTGGTCGGGGCCGACGCGGGCGCGGCGCAGCACCCGCCGAATGTTCGTGTCAATAAAGGCCACGTCCTGCTCGAAGGCGAAACAGGCCACGGCGCCGGCGGTGTACGGGCCGACACCGGGCAGCCGCAGCAGGGCCGCCACCTCGCGTGGAAAGACGCCCGCGTGAGCTTCAAGCACGGCGCGGGCGGCGCGCTGGAGGTTGACCGCACGCCGGTTGTAGCCCAGGCCCGCCCACATGCGGATGACCTCGGCGGTGGGCGCGTTTGCGAGGGCCGCAAGGGTGGGGAAGGTCGTGAGGAAGGCCAGGTACTTCGGGATCACCCGCTCGACCTGGGTTTGCTGGAGCATAATCTCCGAGACGAGGATCGCGTAGGGGTCACGGGTGTGGCGCCACGGCAGGTCGCGGGCGTTCGCCGCAAACCAGGCGAGCAGGCGCGCTTGGAGGGCCACGGCGTCTGGTGAAGTGGTCATCTCATGCGAGGACACGGGGAGACGGGGAGACACGGGGACAGGGGGACACGGGGAAGGGGGGACACGGGGAAGGGGGGACACGGGGACTATGATAGCTGAGATAGACTCTCCTTGTCCCCCAATCCCCCAATCCCCCCGTCCCTTTGTCACTCGGCACTCGTCACCCCTTCCCGCTGCCCGACTCGCGGCGCGCCTCGATCACATCGTTGACGCGGTTGAGCTTATCGAGCATGCTTGAGAGCTGACTGATGCTCTGGATGGTCATCACCACGTGGAGGACGGTGCGCCCGGCGCGGCGCGTCTGGCCCTGCTCGACCTTCTCGATATTGACCCCGCCGTCGGCGATGACATTCGAGATGTCGCGCCAGAGGCCCACGCGATCCCACGACTCGATGCGAACGGGCACCGCGTAGCCTTTCGGCTGCTGGCCGCCCCAGGTGATGTCAATCAGGCGGTTGCGGTCGCGCTCGTTGACAATCGTGCGGCAGTCGGCGCGGTGAACGGTCACGCCCCGCCCACGGGTGACGAAGCCGACCACCGGCTCGCCGATGACGGGGTTACAGCATTTGGCAATGCGGTTGTGGATGGCACCCACGCCGCTAACCTGCACGCCGACCGTCTGGTTGCGGGCGGAGGTCGGCACTTTCGGCAGATCGACGGGCAGCATGTCGGCCTGCTGCTGTTGCTGCTGTTCGACCTGCTGGGTCAGCGCCCGCTGGGCCACCGTGCGGGCCGTAATTTCGCCCGAGCCGATCTGGTTGAAGAGATCCTCGACCGAGCGGGCACCGACGAGTTCGACAAGATGCTCAAAGCTCAGCGTCAGGCCGTAGCGCTTTAGCTCCTTCTCAAGCAGGTCGCGCCCGGCGGTGACATTGTCCTCGCGCTCAGCGCGGCGGAAGAAGCGCTTGATGTGATTGCGGGCGCTGGGCGTCTTGACGAAGTTCAGCCAATCGCGGCTCGGGCCACGCGCAACCTTCCCCGTCATAATGTCAACGATTTCGCCATTTTGGAGATGGTAGTCAAGCGGCACCATGCGGCCATTTACGCGGGCGCCGATACAGCGATGGCCGACCTCGGAGTGGATGTGGTAGGCGAAGTCAACGGCGGTCGAGCCCTCGGGCATGTCGATGATCCGGCCCTTTGGCGTGAAGACATAGACCAGTTCCTCAAACTCGGGCCGCAGGCTCTCGACAAACTCGCGGGCGTCAGTCAGCTCGATCCGCCACGAGATGAGCTCGCGCAGCCACTTAATTTTGGCCTCGTAGTTTTGGTCGCTGCGGGCGACAAAGCCCTCTTTGTAGCGCCAGTGGGCGGCGATCCCGTGTTCGGCGACGGTGTGCATATCCTCAGTGCGAATCTGCACCTCGCAATGGTGGCCGCCGGGGATAATTACCGTGGTATGCAGCGACTGGTAGCTGCTCTCTTTGGGCACCGCGATATAGTCATCAAACTCCGAGAGGACGGGCGTCCAGGTGCTGTGGACGAGGCCAAGGATGCGGTAGCAGGTACCTTTGGCGCGGTCGGCGTCGGCCTCTTGGACAATCACGCGGATGGCGAGCTGATCGTAGATCTGCTCAAGCGGCACGCCCTTGCGCTCCATCTTGCGCCAGATTGAGTAGATATGCTTGGGGCGACCCGTGACATGGGCGCGGAGGCCCTCTTTCTCAAGCGCCTCGCGCATGCGCCGAATGACCCTCTGGATGATGCGCTCGCGAGCATCTTTCCGCATCGAGAGGCCGTCCGACAGCTCTTTATAGCGGTCGGGGTACATGCCCTTGAAGGCCAAATCTTCCAGCTCGGACTTCACCTGCCACATACCAAGGCGGTGGGCCAGGGGCGCGTAAATATCGAGGGTTTCGCGGGCGACGCGCTTCTGCTTGGCGGGCGGGGTGGCGCCCAAGGTTCGCATATTGTGCAGGCGGTCGGCCAGCTTAATGAGAATGACCCGTGGGTCGTCGGCGGTGGCAATAAACATTTTGCGGTACGAGCCAGCCTGGATCTCTTCCTTCGACTTGGTTTCAAGCCCCGACAGCTTGGTGACCCCATCGACCAGATGCCCAATCGCGGCGCAGAAGAAAGTTTTGATGACCTCTAGGCTAACCCCGGTGTCTTCGACCACATCGTGGAGCAGGGCCGCTGCCAGTGATTCGGCGTCGAGGCGCAGTTCAAGCAAAATGGTCGCCACCGCGACCGGATGATCAATATACGGCTCGCCGCTTTGGCGGTACTGGCCGGCGTGAGCGATCAGGGCCAGGGCGTAGGCCCGGCGCACCAACTCGCCATCGGCGTCGGGGAGGTACTGGTGCATGCGGGCGATCAGCGCCTCGACGGTGGGGCTGGTGTAGGCACCGACATAGGCGGCGCGTACACTTTCGGCAGTGGCGTCGAGATGATCTTTTTTTCGCAAATGTTCGGCGATGCTCTCGATAATGGGCTGCTGGAGGATGGGGTGGAGGAGCGCGGCGGGGCTTTCAGGGGCACTCTCACGGGCGGGGGGGCGGCGCTGCGGGCCAGAGGCGCTGGGAAGAGGTCGTCCGGGGCGTGGGTCGCCAGACCCATAATCACCCATGGCTGCACTGGCAGTTGAAGTGTCCATAGACCACGATCCTCTCGTTCCGACCAGGCGGGCAGCGGGCGTCTTGGCGCGCTGATCACGAACGCGGTCGGCGTCTAACGCCCGACCGCGCCTGGACTCTCCACGGTCGTCCGCGACCGTGACGCAGCATATTTACAGTGACGTTTAGCATAACACCGGGGCATAGGCTTGTCAAGAAAGGGTAAAAAGCCACGCATGGCGGTTGCAACGTCCGGTTGCCGCGCCAGCCCTCACCCCCCAGCCCCCTCTCCCTGAGCGGGAGAGGGGGAGTCGAACGCTTCCTGCTGCCGAATCTCCCCTCTCCCCTTGAGGGAGAGGGGCCGGGGGTGAGGGGTAAAAGGCGACGTTGCAACCGCCATGAAAAAGCCACGCCCGCGCCCCTACGCGCCATCGCCCAGACGCCGGATCAGCCCGGCCACCGCGTCTGCCGTCACATCCCTAAAGCTGCGCCCATCGGCGAGGTGGACGGTGGCGTCGAAGTAACTGCCCCGCCCGCTGTGGCCCATCGGCCC
>CAIWXH010000564.1 GCA_903916565.1 uncultured Oscillochloris sp.
AGAAGACCCGATAGTCGCCGACGCGGGCGCGGTAGACGTTGGTGTAGCCCTTGAGCTTCTTGGCGTCACCTTGGGCTGCGTACGGATCCTGGATGAGCACCTTGAGCTTCTGGCTGACCAGTCGGCTCACCTGTTTCGGCAGGTTGAGCGACTCGTTGTAGAAGGTCGGGGTGAACGAGAGTTCATAGCTGGTCATGCTTCGTCCTCGACGGCAGGCGCACTGGTGGCGCGGATCTGCTGCAGGCGCCGCAAGATGGCGGTGATGTGCCCCTCCTCGAACCGCGCGGCCAAGGTGCCCTCGGCAAAGCGGTCAGCGCGCACATACGCCGTCAGGAGCTTGCGGAGCGTCGTAAGGTCGGCGGTGGCGAGCGCGGTGTCGCCGCCCGTCCGATAGCGCTGCGCCTCTTTGGCCCAGTTCACCCAGTCGAACGGCGTGATGAACTGCTCGTGGTGGAGCACAGTAAGGAACGCACGCACCTCATGGCTTGCCGTCCAGAAGGGAAACTGCCCCTCTGGGGTATGCCATGCGCCAAACACGAACCCTGGCTGCGCGAAGATCGGCAGGTAGGCGAGGATCGCGTCGAGTTGCGCTAGGCTAAGATCCGGAGGTGTCTCGGTCATCGTGATGCTCCCGCGTTCGTTCACTCGAAACCGCGATCTGCGATGGTCAGCGCCGCGTCGCCTATGGCGTAGGCGGGTTGATCGGCACATCAATGAAGACGCCCTTGTGGTCGCTCACCGGCTTCTGCTCAGCCCCATAGGTCGCCTGGAACTGCTGCGGTGGCCCCGCCCGCTCGGCCCAGGCGCGGCTCAGACAGATTTGGTCAATGCAGTAATCGAGGTCCACGGTGGTCGAGACAAGGTCGCTCCGCGTGAGCGCGGCGTTGAGTAGTTCACGGGCCACCTTGGTCTCTGCGCGGAGGCCATCAGTCGGCACGCGGAGGCGGGCGTTGAAGTCGCCCGCGACACAAAGCGGGCCTTCCGTGGCGATCCGCGCCCAGTCGTCGCTGTAGAGCGGGATCGACCGGCGCTGCTCCTCCTCGTAGGTGGCTGTCTCGCGGGGGCCTTTGTCGCCGAACCAAGTGATGATGGTGCCGTAGACCAACAGCGGGCCACGCGGGGTGAGAATTTCGGCGCAGACCGCTGGTGAGGCGTCCTCGCCCAGGACACCATAGCTGGGGTAGCTGGGGTTGGCCGCATCATCGCGCAGCGGGATGCCTGCAAAGGTTGGGATGGCGCGCCGGATCGGCAGGCGTGACCAGATCATCGTCGCCCGCTCGCCGTGACGGCGGAAGGGCGCGTTGGCGGGTGATGCCCAGCTATTGTAGGCATGGCCGGGTGCGATGCAGACGTTCGTCTCGGTCAAGATCCAGATGTCAGCGTTGATCTCGGCTAGCTTCGCGACGATGGCTGCGTTGCGCTCAATCCCGGATGGGCCGGGCCGTCCGATATTCCATGTGGCAATGCGAAAGGTAGCGGTCGTCATCAGATTCTCCTCAAGGGATTACCCAGCGGTCTCATCCACCAGCAGCACCAGCATCGCCTCGTCCTCGTCATCTGCGCTGGGCGTCAACGCCAAGAGGCTGGCCTCCAGCTCCCCAGGCGTCAATCGGTGCTGCTCCATCAAGGCGTACTGAGCCTCGTAGCTTGCCAGCACGCCATCACGCGCCACCAGCTTGTTCAGCGTTGGGATGACCCGCTCGCATTCGAAGGCCAGCCGCGTGTCCCGCGCTGGCAGGCTTTCGGCACGCCCGGCCTCGCGCAGCTCGGTGTTGAGTGAGCGATGGTAAAACCATGGCCCCTGCTTGAGGCGCAGCGTCTCGATCCACAGCAACCCCTCCTGCTTGTCATAGGCGAAGTCCAGCCAGGCGCTGATCAGCGGGAGCGGCGCGCTTGGGGCGAGGTCGGCGTAGAGAAAGCGGTAGGGCTGGTCGCCCAGCAGCACAACACGGGCGAAGGTACGCGCCCACGTGCGCCACTCGCGCACGGCGTCACTCAGGATGGCTCGTGCCATTGCGGGTTCGCGCAACTCGGCGTAGCAGCGGGCCTGGGCCAGCGCCGCAATCAGGAAATACTCTTCGGTCGCCAGCGCGGCAGGGATTGTGGTGAGCCCCTGAAGTTGGTCGCGGTAGAGATGACGCAGCTTGCCAAGCACCGTCGCCGAGTGGGTCAGCAACTCGATTCGCACGCGCTCGTCGCCAATGGTCGGCAGCTTCTCCAGGTGTTCCAGGGCGGCGCACAACTCGGCCCGCTGCGTACTCTCCAGCAGGTGCTGGATGCTCCGCACGGTCTTCTCAACCGTGCGGAGCGTGGTCTCTAGCGCAAGCAGCCGCCGGTCAAGGGCAGCAAACCCGGCCTGGCTCACGGCGAGGTTCAGCTCTGCCACCTGCATCGTCTGCTGCACCGCCTTCAGGATCTTCTTGCTCTGCACAAAGTTGGCGATGCTGAAGCCAGCCCCGACCAACGCCCCAATGCCGCCTACGACTGACGCGATGCCGGTCACGATGCCCGCCCCGGTGAGCAGCGACCCCGCGCCCCCTATCGCTGGGAGCAGATGCGCGACAATCTGGCCTGCGGCAGGGGTGCCGATGGCGTGGCGCACGACGCCGCCGTGAAGCGCGTATTTCCCGAAGGCCAGTCCGGCGAGCGTTGCGTCAGGGATGGCGCGGGCGACGGTCATGCCGACGAGGGAAGGAATCATGCGGCCTCCTGTGTGTCATGGTCTGACGATGTTGCGCCGTATGGTCACAATGCCGCCGACTCTGGCCCTATCATACGGATGACTCAGGGCGCGAATGCGCCCGCCCCGCGCATCGTGTTGGCTCTGAGATGCTGTTGTGCGCGGCAGCGACACTTTTTGCAGACACGACGCGGCCTTTCTGACGAGCCATCAGCTCTACACCTCCGGCTCGATAAGCCGTAACGCGACGAATGCGCGGGCGAGCGCTGCCTCAAAGATGGCGAAGGAGGGGACAAGACGAAGTTGATCGAGCCTGATCCGTTGGCCCAGCTTCGCGGCTTCGCGGCTTCGCGTGAGCCATCCGGTGCGGCTTTGCGGCTTCGCGGCTTCGCGTGAGCATGTCCGGTGCGGCTTTGCGGCTTCGCGGCTTTGCGCGAGCCATCCGATTCGGCTTCGCGGCTTTGCGGCTTTGCGTGAGCCATCCGGTGCGGTTGGAAGAAGCGCTCATCTGACGGCCCTTCTACCGCCAGCGCCATCACCAGCATCCTCATGACACGCTGCCTGGCTTCAATGACTCAAGCGTCTCGCTGGGGTCTACGGTGTGTAGGTAGCGCTCCACTTGGCCGAAGGTGTAGACGCGCTCTGCCGCATCCGTCGGGAGATCGAGCCGGGTCTGGCGGTCAGGCGTCACTGGTGCCATGCGCGTGACACGCACGCTTCCCTCCGACGACTTGCCGCGCACTCTTGTCGCGGTGTAGGCAAACAGGAGACCGGGTACCGACTCGCCGCCTTGCTGCTTGCTCTGCTTGATATACTCCGCCACGAGCACGGGTGAGTGGGTGTTGACCAGCATTTGGCGTAGGGGCAGGTGACTCGCTGCATCGTCGTCATCAAAGGTGGTGGCAAGCTCGCGCAAGAGTTGCACGGTGTTCTGGATCCGGGCCGGGTGGACGCCGTTCTCTGGCTCCTCAAAGCAAAGCACGCCCCGATACGCCGAGTCGTTCTTGAGCGTCATCAGCGCAAGCAGGCGCAGCGTGCCGTCAGAGAGGATGCGCGAGGAGAACTTGCGTCCATCCTGGGTGGTCACATACATGACGTAGCGATTCCGGGCCGCATCCGCTTCGACCTCAAGGGCCGTAATCCCAGTGACCAGCTCGCCCAGGTCACGCGCAATGTCTTGCAGAATGTAGCGGTCTTCCGCCTTGAGCCGAGCGAGGGTGGACGCCAGAAAGCTGCCATCGGCGGCGAGCGTCTGC
>CAIWXH010000565.1 GCA_903916565.1 uncultured Oscillochloris sp.
CAGCGCCGAAATTGGCTCGACAAAGCTCATCACCGCGTGTTCACGAAAGATGGGGAAGATTGCCAACAGGACGGCAGCGATGAGTCCAGCCTGTGCATTGAAGAGCCGCCGCCCCATCATATATGTCAGTACCACCACAGCGCCCGCGAGCAGCGGCACCACGAGGGCCAAAGCGGTGTACGAGCCGGTCAGACGCCAGACAGCGGCGAAGATGAGTACGTAAAGTGGCCCCCACCACGGGTGCAGCGGGGTACTGCGCCCGCCGGCTGAGCCGCTCGGGTTCAGCGTGGCCGGGTCTGGCGGGTAGCCGTTAATCCGATCATACTGATCCTCAGCGTCCAGCAGAAAGCGGGGTTGCTCGGCGGTGTAGATGCCCCAGTGCAAGTTGCGCGGCGCATCCCAGTACTGCACGCCCGTGGCAAGCTGAAAGACTGCGTACTGGAGGCTCAAAATGGCGACGATCAGCAGGTGGGCGGTAGGGATGCGGCGGAGTGTCTGGCGCATAGCGTGTTTTTAGCCAAGGTTCGTGGATGCGTTACCGTTTGGGCACATGCAGGGTTTGTGGCTGCGCTCGGCCTGAAACCTGACACCTGGCCCCTGAAACCCTGGCTCAATTAGCGCACCCGCTGGTACACCTCGTACAGCCCATCTTTCACGAGCAGACGAAACGCCCCGCTCGCCACCAGCGGCGCGTACAACTCATTCTCGCGGGCGAAACGACCCACCACCAGATACTCCGGGTTATGCGCTAGTGCATCGTAAACCACCGTCGCATTCGGATCGACCAGCAGGCTCCGCAGCCCAAGCGCCACATGCACCTGATTGGGCGGGAAGGTGTAGGGCTGTTTGAGGAGGAAGTGCAGCTCGCTCTCGTAGGTTTCGATGCGCGTGCCTGCGGGCAGCGCGTTGAGCAGGGCCGCGACCCGCTGGGCCGAGTGGTCGGTTTCCGGGTAATAGCGCCCCAGGCCCATGGTCGTGATCGCGAAGGCGCTGGCAGCCAAAAACAGCGCCAGCAGCGCCACGCCGCCCGCCCGACTGAGCCGGCGCAGGGTCAGCAGGTCAAAGATTGCACTAGCGCTTGGGCCAAAGGCAAAGCCCCCGGTCATATCGTGCAGCAGCGCGGCCACGAAGATACTGGCGACGACGACCGGCGGGGCCATGTAGCGCGGCACGCCCACCGAAAGGGTGACGAACCAGCCCAGCCAACTGCCGCAGAAGGCGAGCAGTGCCAGCCGCAAATACCACCCCGGCTCCGCAGCGCTTGCCTGTGCGCGCTCGCGCCAGAGTACCCACAGCCCCCAGGGTAGCGCCAGCATGGTGGGCAGTCCAAAAATAATACTATTCCGCAGCGCGTAGGCCCGATGAAACGGCGTCAGCACCATTGCGACCATGCCCAACAGCCCCACGACCGGGTCGGCGGGCAAACTCGGGTCAGCCAGCAGCCCATAGGCGAACTGTGGCAGCACACGCGCCACCGCGTATGCGCCCGCTAGCGTTACCGCAAAGGTCGCGGCGATGCGCCAGCGTCTAGCCACTAGGGCCGCCAGCGCTGTGACGACCAACGAGGCCAGCAGAAATGACTCGGTTTGGCCTTTCGTCACCCACGCGATCCCCAGCAGCAGGGCCGCCGGCAGCACCGCGAGCCACCGGCCCGCCAGCGCCCACCACAGGCAGAGATAGCCGCCAAGCAGGTAGAGCAGCATCGGCATTTCGGCCAGC